>CAUPCW010000027.1:0-34670 GCA_963509895.1 uncultured Flavobacterium sp. | reverse complement strand
ACCACTAGTTTATGAAGAAGTTAAATTAGATGTAGGATATAGAATTGATATTTTAGTTGAAGATAAGTTTATTGTTGAAATCAAGGCAGTGGAAACGCTAAATGATGTTCATTTGGCGCAGTTGCTAACTTATTTAAAATTGTCAGATTGTAAGTTAGGATTATTAATCAATTTTAACGTCAAGTTATTCAAAGAAGGAGTAAGAAGGGTGATAAACGGTAAACTTTAAAATAGTGTTCTTAGCGCTTCCTTAGTGATCTTTGTGTTTAAAATTAAATCAATATATGAAAAATATAGTTTATTTATTATTGTTTATAACCAGTGTTGTAACTGCTCAAAATGGTTTTGAGTCAGGAAATGCATTGTATAAAAAAGGGCAATACGAGCAAGCCATTCAGGCCTATGAATCGGTGGTGCAAACGGAGAAGAAAGAATCGGCTGATTTGTATTTTAATTTGGGTAATTGTTACTACAAACTCAATCAAGTAGCGCCAGCGATTTATAATTACGAGAAAGCTTTGGTTTTAAAACCCAATGATTCAGAAATTCTAAACAATTTGAAATTTGCTCAAAAAAGAACTATAGACGAGATTAAAGTGGTTCCCAAAGTAGGTTTCGAGAAACTGGTACAAGATTTTACCGCTTTCTTTCATTATGATACTTGGGCTTGGCTTTCGATTGGGTTTGCCGTGTTGGTTTTATTACTTTTTTTAGGATACTACTTTACACAAACTTCGTTAGCGAAACGTGTTTTTTTCTTTGGGATGTTTTTTGGACTGTTACTCGTTTTGATAAGTGTTTTCGCCGCTTATTTTGAGAAAAGTCATTTTAAAAATGATCGACCAGCCATTCTTTTTGCAGCTATGACAGAAGTCAAAAGTGAGCCGCAGTACTCCAGTCCAGTTGTAATAACCTTACACGAAGGTGCCAAGGTTTATGTACTGGAAAATTTAGAGCAATGGCGAAAAGTACAACTCACAGATGGGACTGAAGGTTGGCTTAATGCTAGTGCGATAAAAGAAGTAAAATAAAATAGTAAGTTAAATTTAATTAAAAGAGGGGTGTTTCTAGACTGAGGAAACACCCTTTTTTTTGCTTAAAACCCTAGAAAAATCAATGTTTTTTAAATGAGATTATGTTAAAATTAGCAATTGGTGCATTATGTGAAAAAAACATATGAATTCAGGTAAAATTATGGATAGTGTTTTTTCTATACTAATTGTGTGAATTTAATTTTATATGTAGCGTTAAAATTATTTTGAATTTTCATCAGTTTCTAGAATTTAAAGGGGTTCCGAGTACTAAGGAGTTTTTTTTATTAACAAAATCTTATCATTTTTGCGCAATAACCAAATCTAAATTTAAATTTATGAGATCAAAATTCAAATGGATTTTTTCTTTTTTATTGATGTTGTCAATACAGTTTATTTTCGCTCAAACGAAAACCGTATCTGGTACAGTAAACGATGAAACAGGTGCTTTGCCAGGTGTCAATATAGTTGTTGTAGGTTCTAAAACATCAACTCAAACAGGTTTTGATGGAACTTATTTTATTAAAGCTAAAGAAGGAGATGTTTTGTTGTTTTCTTTTTTAGGTATGGACAATACGAAAGTTACTGTAAATGCCTCTTCTGTGTTTGATGTTAAAATGAAAGGGACAGTTAAATTAGAAGAAGTAGTAGTGGTAGCTTATGGAAAGGCTAAAAAAAGTTCTTATACGGGGTCTGCCGTTGCGATAAAGGCTGAAGTTCTTGAGAATAGAGCCGTAACAAACGTTTTGTCTGCTATTGAAGGAGCTACATCTGGAGTTCAAATTCAAAGTGCATCAGGACAACCTGGAACAGCTCCTGCTGTAAGGATTCGTGGTTTCAGTTCTGTAAATGGTTCTAATACGCCTCTATATGTTGTTGATGGTGTGCCTTTTGCAGGTGATATTAGCAATATAAATTCTAATGATATTGAAAGCTTGACCATTCTTAAAGATGCCTCTTCAACTTCTCTTTATGGATCAAAAGCAGCAAATGGAGTGATTATTATCACTACTAAATCTGGTAAATCTTCAAAGGACAAGTTTTCAGTAAACATCAGCCAAGGTTTGTCTTCTAGAATGATAAAAGAATATGAACGAGTTAATGCTTATGATTACTATCCGCTAATTTGGGAATCTATTAGAAATAGTCGTGCAATGGGTACAACTGCTCAGATTGATGCCGCTAATCTTTATGCGTCAAATAGAGTAGCACAAGAATTAGTGGTTAATCCTTTTAATGTTCCTAACACACAAATCGTTGGTTTGGATGGTAAATTAAATCCAAACGCTTCACTTTTGTATCCTGAAGATTTAGATTGGAGCAAACATTTAGAAAGAGCTGGTGTTCGTCAGAATGCCGACTTTTCTTATCAAGGAAAATCTGAGAAGTCAAATTATTTTGCCTCTATTGGTTACCTTAATGAAGAAGGATATATTCAAAAATCGGATTATGAAAGAGTTTCAGCGCGTTTAAATTTGAATACTTCTTTCAACGATTGGTTTAAAACCGGTATTAATTTATCAGGAACAACTACTGATTCTAATTTGGCAGTTGACGGAGTAGCAAACACGACTTCTATAAACAATCCATTTAGGACGATAAGATATATGGGACCAATTTATCCTGTTTTTGATCATGCTGCTGACGGAAGTTATATTTATGATTCAGCGGGGAATAAGGTCTATTCTACAGTTAGAGGTTCTGGAGCCTCAAATGGTAGAAATATTGTTTATGAAACTTTAAATAATAAAGATAATCAAAAAGGATTAGCGCTTTCTGCAAGAACTTTTGCTGAATTTAAGTTTTTGTCAAACTTTAAATTTACTGTTAATGCTTCGTTAGACAAATCGTATTTTAACAGAACTTATGTTTATAATAAAGAAATTGGCGATGGTGCTCCAAATGGTTTAATGGCTAAAGAAGATAGAGTAATAACTGGTTTAACGTATAATCAATTATTAAATTATGATAAGAAAATTGGAAATCATACCATTTCAGTTTTATTAGGTCATGAGTCTTTTGACTATCGTTTTGATTGGCTTAATGGCACAAAGACAGGAGAAAGTACACTAGGTAATTCTGAGTTTATTAATTATGTTACACCTACAGCATTAAGTTCTTATCAAAGAGGTTATACTACAGAATCATATTTTACAAGAGTAGGATATGACTTCATGGATAAATATATAGTTTCGGCTTCAATTAGAAGGGATGGTTCTTCAAAGTTTGCTAAGAATAATCGATGGGGAAATTTTTGGTCTTTTGGTGGAGCTTGGGTAATTTCTAAAGAAAATTTTTTAGTTGATTCTTCATGGTTGAATGATTTAAAAATTAGATCTTCTATTGGTGAGGTTGGTAATGATTCTCATACTAGTAATGATGGTTTAAGTTTTTATGCTGGACAGCCAACATTTAGTTTAGGTATAGATAATGGTTATGAGGGGGGGCTTTTAACAAATGATCCTGGATCACCAGATTTAAAATGGGAAAAAAATACTCAAAAAGATATTGCTGTTGAATTTAGTTTATTTAATAGTAGACTAAGTGGTAGTGTCGAATATTATAATAGAAGTACTGACGGTTTAATATTTTCAGTTCCAAATCCATTGTCTTCAGGGCTTGATAATACTATTAAAAATATAGGATCAATGTTTAATAGTGGTTTTGAAGTAACATTAGACGGAAAAGTTATAAAAACTAAGGACTTTACTTGGGGTCTTAGCTTAAGTGCTTCAACCATTAAAAATGAAATAACAAGTTTGCCTCAAAAAGAGATAGTAAATGGTACCAAAAAGTTTACAGTAGGTAGCTCTATTTATGATTATTGGTTAAGAGATTGGTACGGAGTTGATCCAGCTGATGGGTATGCTTTGTATGTTTCAGATCCAGCTCTAATTGTTGCAGGAGATGCAACTCAAAGAGTTGTTAACGGTGTTAACGTAACAACCGATCAAAATAAAGCATTGTATAGTTATAATGGTTCATCAATTCCAGATTTATTTGGAAGTTTTGGTACAAATTTAGAATATAAAGGCTTGAAGTTAAATGTATTATTGTCTTATCAATTAGGAGGTTTGACCTATGATTCTAACTACGCAGCTTTAATGCATACAGGTATTACTTATGGTAGTGCTTTGAGTGTAGATGCGCTTGATAGATGGCAAAAAGTTGGAGATATCACTAACGTTCCTCGAATGGATATTAATAGAAATACTCAGTCTAGTGCAGCTTCAGACAGATGGTTAATCAGTTCTGATTTCTTGTCACTTAGACAAGTTAATTTATCTTATAGCTTGCCTTCTCAATTAACGACAAGATTAGGTATAGATAACTCTACTTTGTATGTAAATGGTGAAAATTTACTGTTATTTACTAAACGTCAGGGCTTAGATCCTTCACAAACATTTAATGGTACAACCCAAAATAGATTTACTCCCTCAAGAGTAATTACATTAGGGATGAACTTAAACTTTTAAAAATCGTATATGAAAGCAAAATTTTTTAAAAATATATTCTTAGCAACATTACTACTTTCTTTTGTTTCTTGTTCAGATGATTTTTTGGATAAAAACCCAACAGAATATGTAGATACTGAGACTGCAGTTGGTACAACAGATGGTTTAATGACATTTTTGAATGGCATCCATAGGTCTTTATACATTCGATATGATGATAATCAAAATCAGAATGGGCTAGGCTCATTAATGCAACAAGCTGACATTGTTGGTGATGATGTTGTTTTTACGGCTTCTAATAGTTGGTTTTTGACTGTTTATAACTGGACAGGTGTAGCTAATGTTAACTCAACAGAAATAAGGTTTCCTTATAGAACTTATTATAAAGTAATTAGAAATGCTAATACTATAATAAATAATACAGATTCAGCTATTGGTCCTTTGGACGAAAAAAATATAGTAAAAGGTCAAGCATTATTATACAGAGCTTTTTCTTATTATCAATTAGTACAATTGTATGGTAAAAGGTATGTTAATGGAGTGGTTAATGATCAAATGGGTGTTCCATTAGTTTTAACAGTTGGTAACGATGCATTACCTCGTGCTACTGTAGAAGAAGTTTATGCCCAAATTAATAAAGATTTAGATGAAGCAAATGTTTTACTTGTTGCTTATAAAAGACCTAATAACTCTCATTTAAATTTAAGCGTTGCTCAAGGTTTAAAAGCTAGAGTTGCTTTAACACAAGGAAACTGGTCTATTGCGGCTGATTATGCTAATAAAGCAAAATCTGGGTTGTCTTTAATGACTAACGAAGAATATCTAAAAGGGTTTAATGATTATAGTGCGAAAGAATGGATGTGGGGTAGTCATATTAGTGAAGTACACACGGACTATTTTGGTAATTTTGGTGCCTATATGTCTAGAAATTATAATTCAACGGTTATACGTTCTTGTCCTAAGGCAATTAATAGTAAACTTTATAATTTAATTCCTAGTACCGATGTTAGGTCAAAAATATTTGACAAGACAGGTCAGCATACTGCATTAGCACTGCCTTCAACTTACAACAAATTTCCGTATACTAGTCAGAAGTTTTTATCGGTTAGTACTGGAGATAGTAGATGTGATGTTCCTTATATGAGGGTTGCGGAAATGTATCTTATTGAAGCAGAGGCGAAAGCAAGGTTAGGTTTAGCTGATGCAAATCAAGTTTTATTTGCTTTAGTCTCTAATAGAAACCCATCTTATGTTTTGTCTACAAATACAGGAGATGCTTTGGTTAATGAGATTTTATTACAAAGAAGAATTGAACTTTGGGGAGAAGGTTTTAGATTTTTTGATTTAAAAAGAACTAATGCTGCATTAGATAGAACTGGAGCAAATCATAACTCTTCACTTGTTGGAGGTGTTTTAAATGTTCCAGCAGGAGATAAAAGATGGCAATGGTTAATTCCTATTGCTGAGATTAATGCAAATCCATTACTCAAACAAAACGAATTGTAAGTATAATAAAGGGGCTGTCATTTTTGACAGCCTTTTTTAATGAAAGAGATTGAGTTTTAATGTGGACAATAGTTGATTTACACACCAGTTACAAATAGATAAGATGATTCTATTCTATTTAAGTTTACTATTTGCTGATAAGACATAATTTGATTAGTAATACTTTGCGGTGATCTTTATTGGTCAAAACTATTCTAAGTTAATGCTACAGAATAATTATGCTCAATTATCTGTTAAGTATGATTCTCTGTATAATTATTGTTTTAGCCTACTTGTCTTTTTTATTTTTATAACTATTTTTAGCCATTACCAACCTTATTTTTAGGTAAAGCTTTTACAAGAAAATGAGATTAAAGAAGTACAATAAGTTAACAATTTATAATAAAAAGCGCCCTTGAAATTCTGCATTCCAAGGGCGCTTTTGTATAATTTAAAAATGAAGTCCTTATTTTTTAGCTTTATCGTATAGTTTCTCTAATGATGGAAAAATAAAAGCAGACGTTTTTTGTATGGGATTAAAAAATAGTGATTTGTCCAAGGTTTCTTTTTTAGCTAAGAAATTATGGTAATTGATTTTTTCGAAAATGGTCAAAAATACACTGATAATCAATACAAATTTCAACACTCTAAACACACCACCTCCAACTTTGTTGATCCAGCCCAAATAAGCAAAATCGGCTAGACCCGTAAAGAATTTACTAAGCATATAGATGCCTATCACCACCACAATGAACGTTAGGATAAATGCGACTACTTGTATGGTGTAAGGATTCCATTTCACAACACTTGAAATAATGGAACTCATAATTGCCGAAAATTTTACGGCTATATAAATACCAATCAACAAAGAAACCAAAGAAGCCAATTCGGCAAAAAGTCCGTTTTGAATGCCTTTGAACAAGGCATACGCCAATAAACCACCGATTAAAAGATCAAAAAAAGTCATATTTTAAGGGTAAAAAATTAAAACCGCAAATATAAAAGAAATAGGCGATACCGTAACTCAATTTTCAAGTGCTTATCTTTGCCGAAATATTTTTATGCTTTATGAACTCATAGCTCATAACTCATAACTCATAACTCAAAAAATGTCTAGAGATATACAATTAAAAGAACGCTGGGAACAACTCGTTACCCTATTGTCTGATCGATTTTCGCAGGGCGAAGATTTAGATTTAGATGCTATTATTTACCTCATTGGGGTGCAAGAACTCGGTCAGGTGCATCGTGAGTTTAAGAAAGACGAAAAAGTCAATTTAATGCACATCGCTATTTGCAGGCTGCTAGAGCCTTATGGGTTTTATGAATTTGATTTTTTTGACGAAGAGGGTTGGCCACATTATAAGGTGAAGGAGGAATTACCTCCTTTAAGAGCCGGTGAGCAATCCGTTTTGATGAAAGAAGCCATTGTGAATTATTTTGTAGAACGCGAGGTGATTGATTAATATATTTTATTGTAGGGACAAGTCGCGACTTTCCTATGTACTGACAAGTCGCGACTTGTCACTACTAACAAAAAATCATATATTTGCACCTCAATTATGGAATGAAAATGATAGACAAGATAAAAGAATACATTGCAGAAGCACAAGCGTTTTCTACTCAAAATGGGGCTGAATTGGAAGCTTTCAGAATTAAATTTTTAGGCAGTAAAGGACTTTTGAAAGAGTTGTTCGCCGAGTTCAAAAATGTTCCGAATGAACAGAAAAAAGAATTTGGACAAGTGATCAATTTATTAAAAACTACTGCTGAAGAAAAAGTAAAATCGATTCAGGAAGGTTTAGAAAATCAGCAAGAGAGCAAAGGGATTTATGGCGATTTAACCCGAACGGGAGAGCCTATTACTATTGGTTCTCGTCACCCGATATCTTTAGTGAAAAATCAAATTATTGATATTTTCTCGACTATAGGCTTCAATGTCTCTGAAGGACCAGAAATCGAGGACGATTGGCATAATTTTACGGCTTTGAACTTGCCAGAATACCATCCGGCTCGTGATATGCAGGATACTTTTTTCATACAAACCAATCCTGATGTGTTGTTGCGTACCCATACTTCATCAGTGCAGGTGCGTTATATGGAAAACAACAAGCCACCTATTCGTACGATTTCTCCGGGGCGTGTATTTCGTAACGAAGCCATTTCGTCTCGTTCACACTGTATCTTTCATCAAGTAGAAGGGTTGTATATTGACAAGGATGTGTCTTTTGCTGACTTAAAACAAACGCTTTTGTATTTCACAAAGGAAATGTTCGGTAAGTCTAAAATTCGCCTTAGACCGTCTTATTTTCCGTTTACTGAGCCTAGCGCCGAAATAGATATTTATTGGGGTTTAAAAACCGAAACCGATTATCGTATTACCAAAGGTACTGGTTGGTTAGAAATTGGTGGTTGCGGAATGGTAGACCCTAATGTTTTGACCAATTGTGGCATCAATCCAGAAGAATATAATGGTTTTGCTTTCGGAATGGGAGTAGAGCGTATCGCTATGTTGTTGTATCAAATTGGTGATATCCGTATGTTTTATGAAAATGATGTACGTTTCTTAGAGCAATTTAAATCGATTATTTAGTAACAAGTCAATAGTCCTTAGCAATTAGTCTTTTGTAGTCATAGCATTTATTGACCGAGGACTAAGTACTAGGGACTCATTTTTTATAATATGAAAAAAGATATCATCATACCTCTTGTTGAAAATGTATTTATTGCTGCTGTTCAAGAATGGAGCGACGACTTTATGGAAAAAGTATGGTACGCTTACTTGGTAAACGATAGTGATTTTAATTTAGAGGGCGTAATGGTCGTTTCTAAAGCCTTTGGAACGATTGATGGAGAAATGAAGAAAACATCGCTTTTGCGTCACGCTTTTGTTGAAATACCAGCTGTTTCTGTTGTTAAAATAGAAATGATTGAGAAAAGTGTACTTACGCTCAACAACGAGTTTATGGTGACTTATTTTATTGAGGGTAGGTTGTACGATAAAAAATTCATTTTCAAAGCCAATAGCATCGATGAAACCGAAATGGAAGAAGTGCCTATTCTTTTCGTAGATGGAGTTATTGTAAGATAATTTATTGAATAATTTATATTAAAAAAGATGCCATTGGGAATTCCAATGGCATCTTTTTTTGTCCAAATTTTGAAATAAAATCCATTAATTGGACAGTTTAAACATATAATAAGTGTGCCAATCCTTTAAAACAAAGGGATTGGTAAGTTAGGCATGCCAATTGTACTTATGTTTAGGGTTAGTAAAGTTGAAAAAATTATCAAAAAAGGTTTCATGATTGTTATGATTAGTTAGTTATGTTTTTTTTGCTAAAATGACATCTGTCCCCCAACAGGTGTCATTTTTTATTGTTTCCATCCCCATGGGGCTGTCGGATTCTCAATTGGTTTTGTTAGGTCAAAAGTTATAGTAAACAATCGGTCTGAACCGATACGTCTTAGGTTGTAACTAAATGTTTTTTCGTCCACAGTTATCCACCAAACATTTGTAGAAGCATTGGGAAGTAAAGTGGCTGTTTCTTGATCAGCTGGGAAAAATTGAATTGAAGATAATCCACTATTAGTAGACATACCGCCATATTGTGTGATTTTATCTGGGGTCCCGTCTTCATGACGATGATCGTGTTTGAGCTGAATTTTATTGTCCTCAAAAGTCAGTACCCAAGTTCTAGATTTATCTTCTCCAACAAAAAAAGGAATCCGTATTCTGTTATTTTCACAACTACGAACATGCATTACTAATTTTTTTCCCGAAAAAGGATCATTTGGTGTGGCTCCTGCTGTAATTTGTCCTTCAAAAGATTGCCCACAATGAGTTTTTAATTGATTCCAAAATTGGGTGGCTCCAGCGTTATTTTGTCCAAAACTAATTGAAAAAATACTCAAAAGAATGAATGAAAGCATCTCTCTCATTAGTTTTGTTTTAGGTGTCGTTTTTAAAAAAAAGTGTACTTTCTAATTTATCTTGAATACTGATCTAGTCCAATTCTTCAGTTAGTTTTTTAAACACGGCTTTGGCTTCTTTTCCTTCATATAGAATTTGATACACAGCATCGATAATTGGAGTTTTGGCACCATACCCTTGGTTCAGTTTGTAAGCACTTTTTACAGCATAATATCCTTCGGCTACCATACTCATTTCCATCATAGCTGATTTAACGGTATAGCCTTTCCCGATCATATTGCCAAACATTCTATTTCTTGAGAAGATAGAGTATCCCGTTACCAATAAATCGCCTAAGTAGGCAGAATCATTGATGTTACGCTTCATTTTGTGGACTTTTTTGATGAATTTCTTCATTTCACGAATGGCGTTACTCATGATAACCGATTGAAAGTTATCGCCATAGCCCAAACCGTGTGCAATTCCGGCAGCTATAGAGTATATGTTCTTTAGCATAGCCGCATATTCTGTACCAATGATATCGTCCGATATTTTGGCTTTGATGTAATTTCCAGATAAATTTAAGGCGACCAATTTGGCTTTATCAGGATCACCACAAGCAATGGTTAGATAAGACAGTCGTTCTAAGGCTACTTCTTCGGCGTGACAAGGTCCTGTAATTACGCCAATGTTGTAGTAAGGAATGTCGTATTGAATGTGAAAATGTTCGCCAACAATCAAGCTAGTTTCAGGGACAATCCCTTTGATGGCAGAAAAAATAATTTTATCTTTTAAGGAAACAGTTATTTTCGCTAATTCTCCTTCTAAAAAAGCCGATGGAACAGCAAAAATCAAGTAATCCGCATAATTTATTGCTTCATTGATATCCGATGTAAGTACAAGTTTGTTGGTATCAAACTCAACCGAACTCAAGTAATTGGGATTGTGTTTGTAGGTTTTGAGGTGATCGATTGCGACTTCGTTTCGCATGTACCAGCAAATTTCTTTTTGGTTCACACATAACATTTTAGCAATAGCAGTCGCCCAACTTCCACCACCAATTACTGCAAATTTTAATTTATCGGCCATTTTTTTATTAAATTTCATCAAAAGTACTCAAAATACTAGTAATTATACAAATTAATTTTGTTTTACAGTGCTGTTTTGTAGCTATGACTGCTGATTTGGAGTATTTCTTTTGGATGTAATATTTTTTTTATTTGATACAATAAAATGATTAACGGAACGTTGTAAGGTATTAATAATTAGGTTTTTATTGATAAAATATTATTTTTCGTTTAGTTAGTTTTGTTTTTAGTAATTGAAAAAGGCGCTTTACTGATGTAAAACGCCTTTTTTGTTTTAGGCTTAATAACTAGCCCTAACAATTTCTCTAACTTTTTCTGGAGTGATGTTTTGTTTTTCTCCCAAAGCTTTCCATCCTCTTTCTTCAAAACGATTGGCTATAAAATCGGCTGTTTTTTCGAAATCTTTGGTATAATCAGACAATTGAGTTTGCATTCCCATAGTGTGGAAGAAGGCAACCGTTTTGTTGATAGCTTCTTTAGCGATTTCGTCTTCGCTTCCAGATAAATTAAAAATACGTTTACCGTATTGTGCTAATTTTCCTTTTTTAGTTTCGAACATAACTTGGTACAAATGTGGGCCAATAATAGCTAATGTTCTTGCATGATCAATACCATATAAAGCGGTAAGTTCATGCCCAATCATGTGGGTCGCCCAGTCGCTTGGTACTCCTTTTTGAATCAATCCGTTGAGCGCCATAGTACAGCTCCACATAAAGTTTGAGGCCAAAGCATAATCTGTTGGATTTTCTACTACTTTGGGACCAATTTCGATTAGGGTTTGCAAAATACTTTCGGCAATTCGATCCTGTAAAAAACCTTCATGCGGATAGGTCAAGTATTGCTCCAATACGTGTGTATAGGCATCTACAACGCCGTTTTGTAATTGACGCTTTGGCAATGAAACAATAACTGTTGGATCACAAATAGAAAATTTAGGAAACAAAGCGCTTCCGCCAAACGCCAATTTTTCTTGTGTAGCTTCAATCGTTACAACTGAGCCTGAATTCATTTCTGATCCTGTTGCTGGAATTGTCAAAACAGTACCAAAAGGAACTACTTTGCTCAGGTCTTTGATGAGTAATCGTTTCTGTAAAATAGCTATTGGATTGCCATCGAAATGAACAGCAGCTGATATGAATTTTACGCCATCAATTACGCTTCCGCCACCCACAGCCAAAATGAAATCGATGTTTTGTTCTTTGATAATTGCTACCGCTTTCATCAAGGTTTCGTAATGAGGATTGGGTTCAATACCGCCAAATTCAATGATATTTCGATCAGGAAGTGCTGCTTTTACTTGGTCATAAATACCGTTTTTGAAGATACTTCCGCCACCGTAAGCGATCAAAATTTTTGCTTCTGCTGGAATCAAGCTCGCTATTTTTTCTATTTGTCCTTTACCGAAAATTAAATTCGTGGGATTGTATAATTCGAAGTTTAACATGATGAGTTTTTTTGAATTAGATACTAAGACACTAAGTTACTAAGAAGCTAAGTTTTTGAAAAAAAAAATCAAATTTGTTTTGCTTGTATTTTACAAACTTAGTAACTTAGAATCTTAAATACTTTTTTTTACTTTTTTGTATTCAATTGCGCCAATAGTTTTTCGGCAACTAATTTTGAGGAAGCCGGATTTTGTCCTGTAATCAATAAACCATCTTCTACGGCGTAGGATTGCCAATCGCCAGCTTTACTGAAAGTTCCACCATTTTTTTGCAACATATCTTCCACCAAAAAAGGTACGACATTGGTCAATCCCACGGCTGCTTCTTCGGAGTTGGTAAAACCAGTCACTTTTTTATCTTTAACCAAGAAATGGCCATTTACTTTTACGTTTTTTAAGGCTGCAGGCGCATGACATACAAAGGCAACAGGTTTGTTTTGTGTGTAAAAAGTAGCAATTAAGTCTGAAGAAGTTGTATCCTCGGCCAAATCCCATAACGGACCGTGACCTCCAGGATAAAAAACGGCATCATAATCCGATGGAGAAACTTCTGATAATTTTTTAGTGTTTTTAAGTTTTGCTAACAATACAGTATCGGCATCAAAACGTTTAGTATCCTCCGTAGCTGATGCTGGATCAGCACTTTTTGGATCAATTGGCGGTTGTCCTCCTAGTGGAGTAGCAATGTCAATTTGAATTCCTTTATCGGCCAATGCGTAATAGGGAGCAGCAAACTCCTCGGTCCAAAATCCTGTTTTTTCTCCCGTGTTACCCAATTGGTCGTGGCTGGTAACTACAAATAATACTTTTTTCATTTTTTTATTTTGTTTTTGTGCAGTTGCAACAAAGCAACTCAAGGTTAGTACTAGAATCGTTAATAAGGCAGTTTTTTTCATCGCTTGTTTTAGTTTGATGCCACAAATTTATAACGAATATGGTATTAGTAAAAATAATTTAAATTATGTTTGTGATAAATATATTTATATCATGGTTAATCTCGAATGGTATCGCACCTTTAAATCGGTGTATAAAAACGGAAATTTTTCTTTGGCGGCAAAGGAATTGTTTATTAGTCAGCCCGCAGTTAGTCAGCAAATTGCAATGTTAGAGGCGCATGTAGGGTATACGCTTTTTAACCGTAAATCAAAAGGGGTAGAACCTACGGAATACGCAAAGTTACTCAATAACTTAATCATTGATGCTTTGGATCGTTTAGAAAATGTAGAAAATGGTTTTCGAGCTAAAGCCTTTAATGCGAACCGATTAGTATCGATTGGGGTTTCAAAACATTTGATGAATTGTTTTGGTGTATCATTAGTCTCAAAATTTGATTTTATTGACTTCACATTTGGAACCAATGAGGTGTTATTTGATTTAGTAAATTCCAAAAAAATAGATTTTGCCATTGTAACCAAACAGTATGACACTTTTGATACCCTGCAGCAGCGAGTAGGCGCTATCAAACAAGTAGTAGTGGCTACTCTAGATATTCAAATTCGAGAATTTACCACTAAAATACAGGCTGAAGATTGGACAGCAGTTGAGAATTGGTTGAACGATCAGCGTTGGTACAGTCATGATTCAGGAATACCACATATTAAGTTATTTTGGTTGCATGTGTTCAATAAAAAACGACCAGCAATTGTAGCCAATTATATTATCCCATCCGAAAACGAAATGCTATCGATATTGGCTCAGAATACTGGAGTAACGATTGTTTGGGATTGCAATGCCAAAACAAAAATTCAAAATAAGGAAATACAACTGGTTTGGGATAGCCCCAAAATGCCCGAAACCCCTGTTTTTTTGTTATCAGGTAAGAATGATAGTTTAAATGGTATTGCTCAAGAAATGGTTTCGGTTTTAAAAGAGGTGTTAGCCTAATTATTTCTTGTAAAAATTATTGTGATCCAAATATTCCCAAACATCATGAGGCAATAACGGGCGAATATTTTTGCCAATTTTAATGTTATTGCGAATAAAAGTTGCTGAAATTTCAACTACTGGTGCCTCAATCATTTTGATTTTTGGATGGTTAGAAAAGGCCACATTTTCGGGACCTGAATTGACTCTTGGATAAACATAAATGGAATGGTGTTCTAGTATTGCTTCATAGTTTTTCCATTTGTGCAACGATTTTAAGTTGTCTTCGCCCATGATTAATGAAAATTCATCTTCGGGATATTTTTCTTGTAAATGAACTAGCGTATTAATCGTATAATTAGGTTGTGGTAATTTAAATTCGATGTCCGAAGGTTTGATTTTAGGATAGGAAGCCGTAGCTAAATGCACCATATGCAACCGATGATAATCATCAAGCAAAGTACTTTTCTTTTTTAGAGGATTATGAGGTGTTACGATCATCCAAATTTGGTCCAAATCAGTATGCTCTGCCATATGATTGGCAATAATCAAATGTCCCACATGAATGGGATTAAAAGTCCCGAAGTAAAGTCCAATTTTCATTTTTTTTAGCGCTTAGTCCTTAGTGCTTAGTCCTCAGCTTTTAGTACCAAGTACTTAGTTGTATTTGGTATTTATTTTTTAGTCTAAAGTGATTCCTAACATATACTAATGACTAAAAACTAAGTACTAAGTAGTTACTCTTTTAAATTTTTAGCGAAAGCATATATCATTTTACTTTCTTCCTCAATTAATAACATAATTTCATTTAAGATTTCTTCATCAGACACAAAATCTAACTCTTTTGCGATAATCATTTGTGTTTCTAATTCGTTTAGGGAACCTTTAGAGATATTCAAAAAATGATTAAATGATTTGTCAGTTTGGCGTCCAAATCCTTCAGCTATATTTGAAGGAATTGATATACTAGCTCTTTTTAGTTGACTAGTTAGGGCATATAGTTCTTCTTTGGGAAAGGTTTTTGTCAGTTTGTATACTAAAACAACTAGCTTTATCCCCTTTTGCCATATAAGTAATTCTTTATATGTTTTTACTCCACTCATAAATATTCACAATGTTTTGTCTTTTACCCAATCACTAAGTGCTAGGAACTAAGTACTAATCACTATTTAGAAACAAAATCCTTCACCAACTGATACGCTTCTTCAAGTGCAACAGGCAAATCGTAATTTTTGATAATTACATCAAATTGTGGGGCAGTTGCTAATTCTACTGAGGCTTTGGCAATACGCATATTGATTTTGTCTTCGCTTTCGGTAGAGCGCTCTTTGAGTCTTCTTTTCAATTCATCAACGCTTGGCGGTTTCACAAAAACGGCCAAAGTTTCTTCTGGAAATTTATGTTTAATGCGCAATCCGCCGGCCACATCAATGTCAAAAATCACATTTTTGCCCATGGCCCAAATGCGTTCCACTTCGCTTTTCAGCGTGCCATAAAAATTATCTCTGTAGACTTCTTCCCATTCAACAAACTCTTCAGCTTTAATGTGTGTTTTGAATTGTTCCAATGACATAAAATAGTAATCTTTGCCATCGACTTCTTCCCCACGAGGTAAACGGGTAGCTGCTGAAATTGAAAATTCTAAATTCAAATCTTCTTTTCCTAATAAATGCCTAACTATGGTAGTTTTTCCTGATCCCGATGGTGCCGAGAATACAATTAATTTTCCTTTTTTCATATTTTTAGTAATTAGTGATTAGTGAATAGTCATTAGCTAATTACTAATCACTATTCACTAATTACTTTATAAAACATTCAACACTTGCTCTTTAATTTTTTCCAATTCATCTTTCATTTGAACGACTAATTTCTGCATTTGAGCATGATTGGATTTAGAACCCATGGTGTTGATTTCTCTTCCCATTTCTTGAGTGATAAAACCCAATTTTCGACCATTGGCTTCTGTTCCTTTGATGGTGTCTAGGAAATAATCCAAATGGTTGGTCAATCGCACTTTTTCTTCGGTAATATCAAGTTTTTCTAAATAATAAATTAGCTCTTGTTCAAAACGATTTTCGTCTACATTGACTTGCAATTCAGCAATAGCAGTTTGCAAACGATCTTTAATGGCTTGCACACGTTCTGGATCTAAAGCCAAAGCTTCATTCATGTATTGACGAATATTTCCGATACGCAATTGGAATTCTTTTTCTAGCGATTCGCCTTCGTCTCTCCTAAAATTCAATATATTTTGCAAGGCTTCTTCGATTACGGTTTGGATTTGAACCCAATCATTTTCGTCGATTTCTTCGCGTTCTATTTTCATGGTATCTGGCATGCGAACCGCCATTTTCATCAATTCGGTTTCATCAGCGTCAGCATAGACTTCGCGTAATTGATTGATGTAGGCTTTTACGATAGGCACATTTACTCGAGTTGAGGTTTGTTCTGCCGTACTTTCGATGTAGATAGAAAAATCAATTTTGCCTCTTTCCAACTTAGAAGCGATTTGATTACGCAATCCCAATTCCATTTCGCGGTATAAAGAAGGCATTCTGACGTTTAAATCTAAGCCTTTACTGTTTAGGGATTTTACTTCTATTGTTATTTTTTTGGTAGGCAATTGCAGTGTAGCTTTACCGAAACCGGTCATGGATTGTATCATATGTTTGTATAAAAGGCTGTAAATATAAGAAAAAAGACCCCTAAGCTCAAAGTTAGCATATAAAGACTTCTTAATTCCCCTTTTGGGGGTTTGGGGGCTTTTGAGTTACTAAATAAACGCCCGTAAAAATTAAAATAGCTGCTCCTATTTTTACCCAGCTTAATTCGTCTTTTCCTAGGCCAATAGCGAAAATTGTAGCAAAGAGAGGTTGTAAGTAAATAAAAACTGCGACAGTGGTAGGTTTTAATTCTTTCATAGAAAGTAAATTTAATAAATAAGTGATGAATGTAGAAATCACCACCACAAAACTTATTTTCCAGAAAATACCAGCAGGAATCAAAGCCCAATTTACGGCATTAAACTCGCTCCACCCAAAAGGGAGTACCATCAAGAAACCAAAAAGATAAATCCATTTTACAAAGGTAAAGGCGTGGTAAGTATGCATTAATTTCTTTACGATAATCAAGTAAAAACCATACGAAATGGCATTGACCAATACTAAAAAATTACCCAATCCAGCATTTGAAGCATTACCAATGGACTTGCCATAAAGAATTAAGAAAGTAGTTCCTAATAACCCTAATATAATTCCTAGAACCATTCTTTTTTTCATGCGTTCTTTCATCAGTATCGCTGATAAAACAAGCACAATCATTGGTGTAGAAACCATAATTACTGCTGCCGAAATGGGCGAAGTAAGACTTAATCCTTTGAAAAAAGTAAGCATATTAAAAGCCACTCCAAAAAATGCGGCGGCTATGATTCTTGGAAAATCATGTAGGGCGATTTTTTCTTTGGGCATAAAAAGCCATGTGCCCCAAAATAGCATCATTGATCCTCCTACTCGCAGTAAGATAAACCCGAAGGCATCAATATAGGCAGGCATGACATCTTTGGCAATGGTAAAAGTAACGCCGTAGATAATCGAAACGATAGTAGCGCCCAATAAGGCAAGATTTCTTTTAGACATGTGCTAAGGCTAAATGAACTTGATGCATGTTTTGCTGACTATTACCGATATAAATTTTGTCATTAATAATAAAAACCGGTCGGCTCAAAAACGTATAATGCTCCAAAATGTATTTTTTAAAATCGTCTTCGCTAAGTGTTTGATTCTTTAAATTCATCGATTTATACAATTGGGCTTTTTTGCTAAACAAGGCTTCATAGCTTCCTGAAAGACGACGCATTTCCTCTAATTCTTCAGTGGTTATTGGGTTTTGCTTGATGTCGTGAAAAGCTAAATTATGGTTTTCTGGTAATGATTTTATAATTTTTCTGCAAGTATCACAAGAAGCTAAATAGTATATTTTGTTCATTTGGGTTGCTTTTTATTGCTGCAAAGAAAATTCATTTACACCGAAAATGAGTATTTTTATCCAAAAAATAAAAAAATGAACGCAATATTTGAATTGACTGCAACGAGCCGAAAAATGGTGGCTCCTTTTCTAGAAAAATATACTTTGGAACAATTGAATACCATTCCTGAGGGCTTTTCTAATACTATGTTTTGGAATATAGCCCATATCGTGGTGACCCAACAGTTATTGGTTTACAAATTGTCGGGTTTGCCAATGCAGGTTTCAGATGATTTGGTAGAAAAATACCGTAAAGGCTCGAAGCCAGAACACACCGTTACACAAGAAGAGGCGGATTTGATTAAGAGTTTGCTTTTTTCAACGGTAGAACAAATGAAAACCGACTACGATAACAAGGTTTTTCAAAATTACACGGAGTATCCTACCTCTACAGGTTTTACATTGCACTCTGTTGAAGAAGCGATACAATTCAATGCTTTTCACGAAGGATTACACATCGGTATTCTAATGAGTATTCGTAAGTTCGTTTAAAAATTATGATATAAAGTAGTTAGAAAATGCTTCGAAATCGGTTTAGATTTTGGAGCATTTTTTATTTCAAAACAAGGTATTTTTTTAGCGAAACATATGGAATAAAAAGGGTTTTGGGTCCTTCTACATAAGCTGCGGCTTCATATTGATTGTAATGAAACAAAAGGCCGTCATTGGTAAAAAAAATGTTTTTGGGCAATTGAAAAGTATCGTCTTCAAACAAATAGCCTGTTTGATTGATGTTTCCTTTTAAGGGGATTTGATATTTTGATCTGAATTTAGCTTCCACTATTTTCTTTAGTTCAGATAGGTTTTGAAATAAAGCGTCGTTAGGAATCGTTTTTCCAGTTTTTGGATCAAAGAGCAAAGATTGCATTCCTTCATATCCATGAGCACCACCCGTAAACGTATAGTGGTCAATTTCGATATTGATAAGATTTTCGGATTGGTATTTTACGGTTCCCTCTATGTTGGCTTCCCATCCGAAAGTAGCATCAGGGAATTCTTCTTTTGTCTTCTCAAAGGATTGAATAAAGGATGAAACTAGTACTTCGTAATCCTCTTTTGCTAATGGTTTTTCATCTAAATACACCAATTCTTTTACAATAGAAAACACTTTTTTATTGATGCTATCTGCTGCAACACTATTACTCTTGGCAAAGGGAACTTCTACTTTAATTTCTGAACAATTTTGTTTACAAAGGATAGTGCTTTTTTTGCTGAACTCTTTGTTTTCAAAGCTCAACTCATTAGAGCAACTGCTCAAAATTACGAGCAATAGTAGGCTTTGGATGTATCGTTTCATAACTAAAAAATGTTAATTGTATACAAAGGTAGCCGAGAGTACTGTTGCTTTATCAATATTTAACGGTAAATTTGCATTTGTTAGAACCAGTCATTTTAAAATTTAAAACAATGAAATTCAATACAAAAGTAATTCACGGAGGACAACACCATGACGCCAGTACTGGAGCGGTAATGCCACCTGTCTATCAAACGTCTACGTTTGTACAAACGAGTCCAGGGCAACCATTACATCCTGACTATGAGTATAGCCGAGCTGCAAATCCCACAAGAACGGCACTAGAAAACGCTTTGGCAAGTATTGAAAACGGAACAAGAGGTTTGGCTTTTTCTTCCGGTTTGGCTGCAACAGATTGCATTTTGCGTTCTTTTAAAGCTGGCGACGAGATTATTGCTATGGATGATTTGTACGGGGGAACGTATCGAATGTTTACTAGAATTTATAAAGATTCGGGAATCAAGTTTCATTTTGTGGACATGAATGATTTGGATAAATTCCAATCTTTAATCAATAAAAACACTAAATTGGTTTGGGTCGAAACACCTACCAATCCGTTAATGAAATTGGCTGATATTGCTGCAATTGCTCAAATAACGAAAGCAAACAATATCCTTTTTGCGGTAGACAATACTTTTGCAACGCCTTATCTGCAAAAACCTCTTGACTTAGGAGCAGATATTGTCATGCACTCAGCGACCAAATACTTAGGAGGACATTCAGACGTAATAGCTGGGGCTTTGATTGTAAAAGACGAAGTTTTAGGAGACCAATTGCATTTTCAGCAATTTGCAACAGGTGCAACCTTAGGTCCAATGGATAGTTTTTTGGTTTTGCGCGGGATAAAAACCTTGCATTTGCGTGTACAAAGACATTGCGAAAATGGAGAGAAAGTAGTCGCTTTTTTAAATGCACATCCAAAGATTAAAACGGTTTATTATCCTGGATTACCAGAGCATCCGTTTCATGAAATTGCCAAAAAGCAAATGAGTGGTTTTGGCGGAATGGTTTCTTTCACATTTACATCTGGTAAAAAAGAAGACGCCATTGCTTTTTTAGAAAAAGTAAAAGTTTTCACTTTGGCAGAATCGTTAGGAGGTGTAGAATCTTTAGCTAATCATCCCGCGTTGATGACTCATGCTTCAATTCCAGAAGACAAACGAAAAGAAATAGGCATTACTGATGATTTAGTACGATTAAGTGTAGGAGTAGAAGACGCCGTCGATTTGATTGCCGACTTAGAACAAGCTCTATCTTAATTAATATAAGCGTATAAAAAAAGCTCAATTGCGATCAATTGAGCTTTTTTATGCGCTGTGTTTTGTAGATTAAAATTCTAAGTATTGAATGTATCCAATGTTGAACCAAACCATCCAATCATTAGCTTTATTCTCTGTGTATATCTGTTTGTTAGGATTTAAACCATCTACCCAATCCGAAGTAAAGTATTGAAAACGCATGTCTACTAGCAAGTCACTCATGGTTGTGAGTTTATATCTAGTACCAATCCCTGCAATAACAGATAAAACGGTTTTACTTTCGTTTGAAAATCCATTTGGTCTACCATCCGATGGAGTTAAGTATTTTGGAATAGTAGTCAACGGGGTTCCTAAAGGACCAAGAGTAGAAGTTGCTTCTGCGTTATAATAGCTATATGCAAGTCCTAAACTTGCATAAGGGCCAAAAGCTCCAATTGTATTCTCAAAATCATGAATTTTTACGGGATGAAATTCTCCTTGTATTCCTAGATTCATAATTTTTGAAGCACCTCTCATAGCTCGAAGTTGTACTTTTCCAATTGAATTGTTGCCTTGATCTACCCATTTTCCAAAATGTCTAAAGCTGGTCGAGCTATAAGATAACTCAGAGCGAACTTTGAAATGTTCGTTAAAATAAGTATTACGGTCTGCTTTTGAGGAAAAGTTGATGTAATGAATCAATCCAACTGCATATCCAGTATTACCTGCATTAGTTTCAAAATCATGTCGTTCTCCATAATCAGATTGAAATGCTACTGGTCCAATAGTAACACCGATTTCATGTGCTAAGTTGAATTGTGCATGGGATGCATTGATTACAGAAATCAATGTTATTAGTGTAGGTAAAATTTTTTTAAACATTTGAGGGCCTATTTATTGCGCGCAAATATATAAAAACAAATAACACAAAATCGATGATAAAAGTTAAACCAATTATTATTATACAAAATTGATTTTTATTACAGATACTATAACGTTTTCGTAAAAACAATGCTGTTATGCTTCTATTTCTTTATAAATGGTTAAATAAAAGATAATTTTTCTTTTTAGCGCAAATAAACAGGTCAAATTAACGTTTTAAACGTATATTTGTAGACAATTAACAGTGCGTTTCTAACGTTTTTATAATCATTAAGATCATGTCACAAAGTATTACTAACTTCATTGATTCGGTAACTAAAAAAAATCCGAACGAAACAGAATTTTTGCAAGCAGTATTAGAAGTTGCCGAAACGGTAATTCCTTTCATCGAACAAAATAAAAAATACCAAAACAAAATGCTTTTAGAGCGCATGGTAGAGCCAGAGCGCGTTATCATGTTTAGAGTTACTTGGATTGACGATCAAGGTCAAACACAAGTAAATCGCGGATACCGTATTCAGATGAACTCTGCTATTGGCCCATACAAAGGCGGATTGCGTTTTCACCCTTCTGTAAATTTAAGCATTTTGAAATTCTTAGCTTTTGAACAAACGTTCAAAAATAGTTTGACTACTTTGCCAATGGGCGGAGGTAAAGGAGGTTCTGATTTTGATCCAAAAGGAAAATCAGATAACGAAATCATGAAGTTCTGTCAAAGTTTTATGACTGAATTAGAAAGACATATTGGAGCGGATACTGACGTTCCTGCAGGAGATATTGGTGTAGGAGGAAGAGAAGTAGGCTATTTATTTGGTCAATACAAAAGATTAAGAAACGAATTTACAGGAGTATTAACTGGTAAAGGAATTTCTTTCGGGGGATCATTAATTCGTCCTGAGGCAACTGGTTACGGAACAGTATACTTTGCACAAAGTATGTTGAAAACAAAAGGAGATTCTTTTGAAGGGAAAACGGTAGTTATTTCTGGTTCTGGAAACGTAGCTCAATACGCTACCCAAAAAGCCACTCAATTAGGTGGTAAAGTGGTTACTTTATCTGATTCTGCTGGGTATATTTATGATGCAGACGGAATTGATGCTGATAAATTAGCTTTCGTAATGGAATTGAAAAATGAATTACGTGGAAGAATTAGCGAATATGTTGCAAAATATCCAAATGCTAAATATGTGGCAGGAAAACGTCCTTGGGAAGTAAAATGTGATATCGCTTTACCTTGTGCTACTCAAAATGAGTTGAACGGAGAAGAAGCGGCTCTTTTATTAGCTAATGGTTGTATTGCTGTAGCTGAAGGAGCTAATATGCCTTCTACTCCAGAAGCTGTTATTGCGTTCCATAGTGCCAAAATATTGTTTGCACCGGGAAAAGCGTCTAATGCAGGTGGTGTAGCTACTTCTGGTTTAGAAATGTCTCAAAACTCATTGCGTTTAAGCTGGACATCAGAAGAAGTAGACGAAAAATTATATAACATTATGTTGAATATTCATGCTTCATGTGTACAATATGGTACAGATGAAACAGGATATGTTGATTATGTTAAAGGTGCTAATATTGCTGGATTTGTTAAAGTAGCGGATGCTATGTTAGCTCAAGGAGTAGTATAGTAGTAGTAAGTTAATTAGTAAAGGCCTTCTTCTGGAAACAGAAGAAGGCTTTTTTTTATTCCTTAAGAACAAAAATCAAAAACTTTCGTTTGTACTATATTTGTAATTCATTTGAAAAAACTCATGAGAAGAATAGTCGTGTTTTTTTATTGTTTGTTAGTCATAAACGTTGGTTTTTCACAAAGCCAATTGTCTTGGCAGGGTTATTTTTCTTATAACGAAATCAAAGATGTAGCGCAATCCAATTCCAATCTTTTTGCTGCTTCAGAGAATGCTTTATTTTCTAAAAACACACTTTCGAACGTATTAAAAACTACCACAACCATTGACGGACTTTCTGGATTAACGATATCAGCTTTGTTTCATAGCGCCACTTTTAACAAAACGATTGTGGGTTATGAAAATGGCCTTTTAATTGTGATTAATGAAGCGGACGGTTCCTTGCTTAAAGTGGTCGATATTATCAACAAACAATTGCCTGCCAATATCAAAAAAATCAATCATTTTATGGAATATCAAGGGATACTTTATGTTTCTTGTGATTTTGGTATCGTGCAATTCAATTTAAATACGCAACTTTTTGGTGATACGTACTTTATTGGCGATTTAGGAAAGGAGATTTCGGTGAAGCAAACGGCTGTTTTTGAAGGAAATCTTTATGCTGCCTCAGAAAATGGAATTCGAAGAGCAGCTATTACAAATCCAAACCTAATCGATTATCAGCAGTGGACAATGCTTTTGTCTGATAATTGGTCTGGAATAACTGCTTTTGGAACAGATTTGTATGCTTCAACTACAAACGGTGCGATTTATAAATATGGCCTCAATTCATTCTCTTTTGTGCAAAGTTTTGGCGCGCCTATAGTCGATTTACGTTCTGATGCAAACAATTTATTAGTAACAACTCCCAGTCAAATTTCGGTCTTTGGGTCGGGCTTGCTTTTAACAAAACAAATAAATAGCAATCAGATTTTGGATAAAAATCCTGTTTTTACTTGTGCTACTATCGTAAATGCTACTTTGTTTTTGGGTACCAAAGAAAATGGTTTGCTAGCAACGACTCTGTCTGTTGGCGCACCAATCGTTGATAGTACCCCTCAAGGACCCCTCAGAAATGCTATTTTTTCATTTCAAGTTACTCCAACGGCACTTTGGGCGGTATATGGAGGCTATACAGGCGACTATAATCCTTATTCTTATAACAACAATGGGCCTAATTTATACGGCATTAGCCGACTCAATGCTCAGGGTTGGTTATCTATTCCTGCCAATGATGTTCTGGGAGCCAAATCTATTTCGAGAGTAACGATTAATCCAAATGATGAAACTAAAGTTTATGCGAGTTCTTTTTTTTCGGGCTTATTGCGCATAGAAAATGAAGCGCCAAATTTGTTATACAATCAAACCAATTCGGGTTTAGAATCGATTGCTTTTTTAGGGCCAACTTATATCGATGTTCGTATCAATGGTACCGCGTTTGATAAAACAGGAAATCTTTGGGTGACTAATTCCCGAATCGAAAATGGATTAAAAGTCTTGAAAACCAATGGACAATGGCAAAGTTATTCCTTGAATACTATCGCCGAAAAAAGTATCGATGTGAGTATGGGAAGAATGGTCATCGATAAAAACAGCACCAAATGGATTGCCTCAAATACTGATGGAGTACTTGCTTTTAACGAGTCGGGAACGCCCACATTTAAGAAAATAACTTTTGGAGCCGATAAAGGAAACCTACCTACAACAGACGTTCGAGCTTTGGCTATAGATACTAATAATCAGCTTTGGATAGGAACGACCAAAGGGCTTCGAGTAGTATCGAATGTGAATAATTTTCAAAATACAACAGCACTGACTATAAAACCTATTATTATTCTAGAAGATGAAGTGGCTCAAGAGTTGCTCTTTGAGCAATTTATAAATGCAATTGTGGTAGATGGAGCTAATAACAAATGGGTAGGAACAGCAGACTCAGGTGTTTTTTTACTGTCATCTAATGGGCAAAAAACATTATATCATTTTACTATCAATAATTCGCCATTACCCAGTAATACTATAAATGATATTGGAATCAATTCAGTTACTGGCGAAGTTTATATGGCTACGACCAAAGGGATGATTTCGTTCAAGGGAGTCGCTACAGGAGCTAGTGATTCTTTGAATAATGTTTATGTTTATCCTAATCCAGTGCGACCAGAATTTAGCGGAACCGTAAAAATAGCGGGTCTTTTGGATAGAGCTAACATAAAAATAACGGATATCGAAGGTAATTTAGTGCACGAAGCTATTTCGGAAGGGGGTACCATAGAGTGGGATACCACTGCCTTTGGCAAATACAAAGTTGCTTCGGGCGTGTATATGATTTTCATTTCTGCCGATGATGCCGTCGAAACCAAGGTGAAGAAGGTGATGATTATTAGGTAAAAATACCAATTTTTAAATCCCAAATTCCAAAACTTTTTTAGATAAAAACTAAATACCGTTTTAATGATTGCAATTAATTCTTGCTTGTTTCATTTATTTTATTCCCCCTTTGGGGGCTAGGGGGCTATGTTAGTAAAAACCAAAGCCATCGTAATTTCTACATTAAAATTTCAAGAAAAAAGCTTGATTGTGAAGTGCTTTACGCAATCTCATGGTCTAAAATCCTATTTTGTTAGAGACGCATTTTCTGGAAAGAAGAACAATCAAAAAATTGCCTACTTTCAGCCATTATCCATCCTTGAGATTGAAGCAGTACACAAAAACAAAGGGACGTTGGAGCATTTTAAAGAAATCAAAACGGCCATTCCGTTTCAAACCATTCCTTTGGATATTGTAAAAAGTACTATGGTGTTGTTTCTTTCCGAAATTTTGCATCATGCTATTCATGAAGAAGAAAAAAACGACGATTTGTTTCAGTATCTCCAAGCGGCTCTGCAATGGCTCGATACACATAATGAAACCAGTAACTTTCATTTGATTTTAATGTTAGAAATCACCAAGTTCTTAGGTTTCTATCCAGATACTTCTGACCAAGATTTGCCTTTTTTTGAAATGAATGAAGGAGTTTTTTCTTTGTTTCAAGCAATTAGTTCCTTATCCGAGCATCAATCTAATTTGCTAAAAAAATTGATTGACTTGAGATTAGATTCAGATCAAAAAGTTTTTCATGTTACAGAACGTCAGATTTTACTCAAAATTCTAATTGATTACTATAGTTTTCATTTAGACGGTTTTAAAAAGCCAAAATCCTTAGAAATTTTGAAAGAAATTTTTTCATGAGTTTAATTTATATCTATATATTCGCTTACGATTTATTAGCCAAATTACATCCCTATATATTAATTACAAAAAATTAAAATGAAGAAAATTACTTATTCAATTATTCTGCTTTTATTAGTTGGTTTTTCTGCGATTTCGCAAAGAAAATACGATGAAATAATTAGTACAGATAATCCTGTGCAAGATTTAGTGCAAAACGAAATTACTGGTATTGTTGTTTTTAAAGAAGGTGGTACCGTAAAAGGTTTAGATCCAGAAACCAAAAAAATAGTTTGGACACTTACCAAAGATGATTTTGGAAGTGTTTCTGTAGGTGACATTATGAAAGATCCTGATTTTGGTAATGTTTTTAAAGATAAAAAAGCACTAACTAGTGTTGGAGGAAGTCCTTATGTTGAAGCATACATCAATAATAAGTACATTATTGTTAATACTGACACAGGTAAAATTGTATACAATTCATCAAAAGAATCCTTTTGGGTAATGCAATCTGATTTTATCCCTGAAACGGATGAATATTTACTTACTTTAAAAAAAGACGGTGATATGGCGATTGCTTTATTAGATATGAAAACTGGCGATTTAAAATGGAATACTACAGTTGACAAAGCAAAATCTTTATTTAGTTTTTCTATAAAAGAATCGTCAAATACTAATATTGCAAAAGTAAATGGTTCTGTAATTTATTATTTGTTGTACGGGAAATTGTATTCATTTGATAGAAGCTCGGGAAAATTAAACTGGAAAGCTGATGATGAAGAATATTCAAAATTCTTTTTAACTCAAAATGATAAAAATATTGTAGTGGTTAACAGCCAAGGTGTTTTCTCAACCAAAGAATATTTGAATGTATTAAGTACTGATAACGGGAAGAGTATCTGGAAAGAATCAATTAAAACCAAAAAAGTAGTTTATCTTGAAGACTGGGGTTCAAAATTATTAATTGCTCATTTCAGTGGTTTTAATTTTTATGACTTAAAAACAGGTGAAAAAATATGGAAGAAAGATGCTCGTGGCGATGGTTTGAAACGAGTAATCCCAATTGACCAAGATTTTCTTTATGTAGCCGAAAACGAAATGATGCTAATCAATAAAGACGGTGAGAAATTATGGAAAAAATTTATTGAAATTTCTGATGATAAAGAAGATCCAATCTATTATTTAGGTAAAGTAGGGGAAAAAGTAATGTATCTTACAGGTACCTATGGGAATATGGTAGATTACAAATCAGGAAAAAAATTATGGAAACGTAATATAGATTTTGATAAAAGCCGTCCTGTTTTGCCTACGTTTGAAGAAGCCTCTAATTCTTATTTAGTATACAACGATGAGAAGTTGTATAAGTTTAATCCAACAATAGATGATAAACCAGAACCATTTGCAAAAGTTAACATTAAAAATGAAAAAGAATTAAATAGCATCGAATTGTTTCCTTGGGGAGTAGTGCTTTCAGGTCCTGTTGAGGTTATGGGAGTTGGTATGGATGGTGCTGTGAAATATCATCTTACTTACAGTCAACCAGGTGAAACAGGAAGACGCTTATTAAAAAGTGCAGCCTTGGTAGGAAGTTTCGCAATGAGTGCTGCAGCTGTTGGTAGCGCTATCAAAGGCAGTGAATTAACAATGGAGACGCGTGATGAAAACGGAAATAAACAAACTGTAACAATTCGTGAAAGAGATAAAACTAATATGGCACAAGCCGAAGGTTATGCTGCTGGTGCAGCTGCATTAGGAATGGTAGCTGAGAAGTTTGGTTCTCGTTTTAATGCTATGAAACAAAATCGTGACTTCTCTTATATTTTTGCAAAATCGCCAACAGGAGAAAAGATGCTTGTTAAAGTTAGAAAAATTGACGGAGTCGAATTGGATAAGATAACTTTTGCCAATAACCGTCCACAATATGAAATTGACCCAGCTACGCAAAACATTTTTTACGTTTCTGATAGTTCAATTCAAATTTTTAATAAAAAATAAAAATACAAAGGCCATCAGAAAATTAATCTGATGGCTTTTTTTTTACTATGAAAAAAACTTTACTCTTTATGTTTTTGCTTGTAATTGTTTCAATTCAAGCTCAAGAAAAAATTAGTTCAAAGAAGAAAAAATTCTACATACCAACCATTCAATATTCCCCATTCCCGATACTTGATAATGTTTTGACACAAACTACATTTTATCAAATGGATAAGGAGTTAATTCAAGAAGAACTTATTCTAAAGAAAAATTATTTTAACATTGATGGTTTTATAAAAGATCCAGCAAACGGAAAATTAAAGATTTATTTAACCATTGCATTACCAAAATTTACTGCTACTAAAGTTGATAGTACATTTGATAAAAAGAAAAATAAATGGGAGTATGGAATTTCTTCTAATTATGACGTAAGGATAAAAGTCGAAGCCAAATGTGGCGATAAACTTTTGTTGTCAGAGGATTTTAATACCATAGAACCCTTCTTGGTAGGTACAGGTTATCAAAAAAGTAATCTCAAACAAGCTTCTGATAACAATAGTAAGGCAATTCAAGACGCTGCAAAGAAAGAAGATTATAGTATTGAAGATTTAGGAATCGATAAAGTAATCTATCAGTCAGTAGATAAGATTCAGAATTATCTTAACTATAAATTTGGTTATAGTATAGGGAAATCCAAAGAAAAATTTGAATTTGTAACCTCCAAGGACCATCCAGAATACAAGCAGATGCTTGATTTTGAAAATGAAATTTCAGCACAAATACAGAAAATAACTCTCGAAAAAGGATTAGATGAGAAAGGATTGCAACCTCATTTAAATTACTTGGAAAGTTTGTTAACCAAGTATCCACCTTTGCCATCTAATGAATACATCAGATTTATTGTTCTCAATAACTTAGCTCAAACTTATTTTTTACTGGAAAACAAAGAGAAAGCTTTATTATTTGCCAATTTACTTATTGAGAACGATAAATTAGATTCCAGAGGATCCACAATTATAAATCGAGTTAAGAATGCTTTTTTTGTAGATAAAATGATTAGAAGCCATACTACTCGTTTTGCAGAGCTTAAAAAGTTAGGGCTTAAAATAGCAGAAGAAAAAGAAGAAATGCGACTGGCATTCTTTGAGAAAATTGAACAACAAGATGCCGACTGGGAAATTGAAAAAGCCACTAGAGAAGCTAATCTAATTAAGTCAAAAACACAAAGGTTTAATATGCTTGACTCTATTCCTTATCAGTCTAAACCAGATTTGTTGGCTAAAGTAATTGCTAGTTTAGGTGGCAGTCAAGCTTTGAAGAGTATTGAAAAAGCACATATGTTATCCAAACTCTTTATTGAAGGCAATAGGGTTTCTCAAACTGAAGAAAAATGGGCAACAAGCACGAATTATCTTTTAAAGAAAAAAATGCCTGAAAATTATTATGAAATTGTAAATGGCCCAGAAGGGTGGAGTCACGATGATCGTGAAAGTGGGGTTAATGCAAAATGGGCAAAGCAAACTTCGTATGGTTACAATATGTTAGCTAAAAATGTTGATTTGATTAATTTTATTTCTGATCTTCGACTTGATGTATGGAATGATTTTGAGCTTTTAGTAGACGAAATGGTCGAAGGAAAACTATGTTACCATTTGAACTATTTTGAAAAAACATTAAATTCAGCCAATAGAACGATTCCAAAAACAGATTATCATTTATTTATTGATAAAGATACCTACAACTTAGTTGCTTCAGAAAAAACAGAATATGACAATGGGAATAAAAGCTTTTTCGAAAGAAAAGTATTTTTAGATTATCGCTCTATTCCTGCTTTAAACTCAGGTAATCTGCCGTTTAAAGTTGTTTATGAGATTGAAGATTTTAATGGTGAAACAGTATATCAAGAATTGAGAGAAAAAATTGAAATTAATCCAGTTTTTGGGAATCGTATTTTTATTAAAGAAGTCTATTTCGGTGGATTTAAATAGTCTTTATTTATAATTTTTATTTTTTATTTTAAGGAGGAGTATTTTTTACTCCTCTTTTTTTAGCTTTTACATAATAAAACTTTATGAATTTTCAATAAATACACATACAATAATTCAAAATTTATTACTTTCGCACCTCGATTAAGAAAAGGATACAATGAGTACAAAATTTACTGAATACAAAGGACTTGACTTGCCAAAAGCGGCATCCGAAGTGCTTGATTTTTGGAAGAACGAAAATATATTTGAAAAGAGTGTAACTACACGCGAAGGCAACACGCCTTTTGTGTTTTTTGAAGGGCCACCTTCAGCCAATGGTTTGCCAGGAATTCACCACGTGATGGCACGTGCCATTAAAGATATTTTTTGCCGATATAAAACACAAAAAGGTTTCCAAGTAAAGCGTAAAGCGGGCTGGGATACCCACGGTTTACCTGTAGAGTTAGGTACAGAAAAAGAATTAGGTATTACAAAAGAAGATATCGGAAAAACCATCTCCATCGAGGATTATAACGAAGCGTGTAAAAGAACCGTAATGCGTTATACTGATGTTTGGAATGATTTGACTGAAAAAATGGGGTATTGGGTAGATATGGAAGACCCATATGTGACCTATAAACCCAAGTATATGGAATCCGTTTGGTGGTTGCTAAAACAAATCTATAACAAAGATTTGATGTACAAAGGCTACACCATTCAGCCGTATTCACCAAAAGCGGGTACTGGTTTGTCTTCTCACGAAGTAAACCAACCGGGAAGTTACCGTGATGTAACGGATACGACTATTGTGGCTCAATTTAGAAGCCCCCTAACCCCCGAAGGGGGAATTGGTAGCAATTCAATCTTAAAAGCATTTGGTCTTTCCTCCCTCTCCTTCGGGGAGGGTCGGGGAGGGGATTTTTATTTCCTCGCTTGGACAACAACACCTTGGACTTTGCCATCGAACACCGCTTTGACAGTTGGACCAAAAATTGATTATGTTTTAGTGAAAACTTTCAATCAGTATACATTTGAGCCAGTTCATGTGGTTTTGGCCAAAAATTTAGTAGGGAAACAGTTTACTAAAGGATATGTTAAAGCTGAAAATTCTGAAGAATTTGAAGTTTTAACCTCCAAGTTCCAAGCTGTTCCCCCTTCGGGGGCTAGGGGGCTTCCATATCAAATCGTAGCCGAATGTAAAGGTCAAGATTTAGTGGATATTCGTTATGAGCAATTATTGCCTTTTGTTTTGCCGTATCAAAATGCAGAAAATGCATTTAGAGTAATTGCTGGTGATTTTGTAACTACTGAAGACGGTACGGGTATTGTACATACCGCGCCTACATTTGGTGCTGATGATGCTAAAGTAGCCAAAGAAGCTACGCCAGAAGTGCCGCCAATGTTGGTTTTAGATGAAAATGGAACGCCAGTTCCTTTGGTAGATTTACAAGGAAGATTCATTCAAGGTCTTGGAGATTATTCAGGGAAATACGTTAAAAACGAATATTACAACGAAGGAGAAGCGCCAGAGCGTTCTGTAGATGTCGAAATCGCTATTCGTTTAAAAGAAGAAAACAAAGCTTTCAAAGTAGAGAAATACGTGCACAGTTACCCACATTGTTGGAGAACGGATAAACCAATTTTGTATTATCCCTTAGACTCTTGGTTTATCAAAATTACCGAGGTAAGAGACCGTATGTTCGACCTGAACGACAGCATCAACTGGAAGCCAAAAGCTACTGGTGAAGGACGTTTTGGGAATTGGTTAAAAAATGCCAATGATTGGAACTTATCCCGTTCTCGTTATTGGGGAATTCCCTTGCCTATTTGGAGAACTGAAGACAAACAAGAAGAAATCTTAATTGGTTCTGTTGAAGAATTATACAACGAGATAGAAAAAGCTATTGCGGCTGGTGTACAAACCAACAATCCGTTTGCAGGTTTTGAAATTGGAAACATGTCTGAAACTAATTACGATTTGATTGATTTACACAAAAATGTAGTGGATCAAATCACGCTTGTTTCTGTTTCAGGAAAACCAATGAAACGCGAATCAGATTTGATTGACGTTTGGTTTGACTCTGGAGCTATGCCTTATGCGCAATGGCATTATCCGTTTGAAAATAAAGAAAAAATAGATCAAAATACAGATTACCCGGCTGATTTTATTGCAGAAGGTGTCGATCAAACCAGGGGATGGTTTTATACCTTACATGCAATTGGTGCTTTGGTTTTTGATCGTATAGCTTACAAAAACGTAGTGTCCAACGGTTTGGTTTTGGATAAAAATGGACAAAAAATGTCTAAGCGTTTGGGTAATGCCGTTGATCCTTTTACTACATTAGAAGAGTATGGTCCTGATGCAACGCGTTGGTATATGATTTCGAATGCCAATCCTTGGGATAACTTGAAGTTCGATATTGAAGGAATTGCTGAGGTGCGTCGTAAGTTCTTTGGAACGCTGTATAATACCTATTCGTTTTTTGCATTGTATGCCAATATCGATGGTTTCAGTTATACAGAAGCTGAGGTGCCTTTAGAAGAGCGCCCAGAGATTGATCAATGGATCATTTCAGAGTTGAACACGTTGATCAAAGAGGTGGATGTGTTTTATGCTGAATATGAACCAACCCGTGCTGCACGTGCTATTTCTGATTTTGTTCAGGAAAATCTAAGTAACTGGTACGTGCGTTTGTGTAGACGTCGTTTCTGGAAAGGCGAGTATGCTCAAGATAAAATTGCGGCATATCAAACGCTTTATACTTGCTTGTTAAGCATAGCAAAATTGAGTGCACCTATCGCTCCTTTCTTTATGGATAAGTTGTATAAAGACTTGACACAAGCAACAGGAACAGAGAATTTCGAGTCAGTACACTTGGCACAATTCCCCGTTTCAGTTGAAAAGTTTGTTGATAAATCGTTAGAGAGTAAAATGCAGAAGGCACAGACCATATCATCATTGGTTTTGTCACTGCGTAAAAAGGAAATGATCAAAGTGCGTCAACCTTTGCAAAGGGTAATGATTCCGGTACTTGACACGGCTCAGAAGGCTGAAATCGAAGCGGTTGCTGACCTCATAAAAGCCGAAGTAAACGTTAAAGAAATAGAACTTTTGGATGATGCTTCTGGGATATTAGTGAAACAAATTAAGCCTAATTTTAAAGCACTTGGGCCGCGTTTTGGTAAAGATATGGGCTTGATATCCAATGAAATACAAAGTTTTACGCCGGCTCAAATCAATCAATTAGATAAGGAAGGAAGTCTGAGTATGGTAATTTCAGGAAAAGATGTAATTTTATCATTAGAGGATGTAGAAATTTCTTCGCAAGATATCGAAGGTTGGCTAGTGGCCAATGCTAACGGAATTACAGTAGCATTAGACATCACCATCTCTGAAGAGTTAAGAAAAGAAGGAATTGCTAGGGAGTTAGTAAATCGTATTCAGAATATCCGTAAAGATTCTGGTTTCGAGGTTACTGATAAAGTGAAGGTTTACGTTCAAAATCATGCTGTTTTACAAGAAGCAATTCTAGCCAATGAAAGCTATATTAAGTCAGAAACATTGACAGAAGAATTGCTATTTGCAGAAAGCTTAGAAAATGGCACAGAAATTGAATTTGACGACATTAAATCAAAATTAATAATAACAAAATAAACCAACCAAAAAAAGAATTAAGCAACCCATTAAATAAATTTAGGCTATGATCGAGGAAATGACACGATACTCAGACGCTGACTTAGCAGAGTTCAAACAGATAATCAAAGAAAAGATAGAAAAAGCACAAGCCGATCTTGACTTGATAAAAAGTGCCTATATGAATGATTTAAATAATGGTACTGATGACACATCGCCTACGTTCAAAGCTTTTGAAGAAGGAAGCGAAACGATGTCCAAAGAAGCCAATTCACAATTGGCCATTCGTCAAGAAAAGTTCTTGCGTGATTTAAAAAATGCGCTTTTCCGTGTAGAAAACAAGACGTATGGTATTTGTAGAGTAACCGGAAAGTTAATTGGCAAAGAAAGACTAAAAATCGTTCCTCATGCAACTATGAGTATCGAAGCTAAGAATTTGCAACGATAATTATTTAAAATAGTAAATTTCAAATTCCAAATTCCAAGGGTATCTTTTGGAATTTGGAATTTCTTT
>CAUPCW010000026.1:0-36028 GCA_963509895.1 uncultured Flavobacterium sp. | reverse complement strand
TTCGTCGTGGAATTCTTCGTTATTTGTCATTAAAAATTACTATTTGTTGGGTGTGTATTTTTCAAGGGGTAAAGATAAATAATAAATAGTAACAAATTCAATCGCTTGAGGGAATTAATTGCCTTGTTTTTCTTAATATTTTGGGTTTAATTTTAACAAAAAAAGACAATAACTCCTTTGAATTATTGTCTTTTTATTATCTATTTTTTGTTTCTAAGAACGTTGATTGTATTCTTTTATAGCTTCTTTTAGAATGTGAACCGCTTTTATGAGTTCTTCTTTACTTAAGACATAGGCAATACGAACTTGATTTAAGCCCACACCGGGAGTAGAATAAAAACCAGCCGCGGGAGCTACCATAACCGTTTCGCCATTAAATTCATAGGTTTCTAAAAGCCATTGTGCAAAATCGTCGGCATTGTCTATAGGGAGTTGGGCGATACAATAAAAAGCTGCTTTTGGGCTTTTTACTAGTACACCATCTATTTTGTTAAGTTCATGGATTAAAATGTCTCTCCTCTCTTTGTATTCTGAAATTACTTCGTCAAAATAACTTTTTGGCGTGTCTATAGCAGCTTCACAGGCAATTTGTTCAATGGTAGGTGGACACAAACGAGCTTGCGCAAATTTCATTGAAGCGGCAATAACTTCTTTGTTTTTGGTTACCAAACAGCCTATTCTAGCGCCACACATACTGTATCTTTTGGAAACTGAATCAATCATAATGACATTTTGTTCAATTCCTTTTAGGTTCATTACAGAGAAATGTCTGTCTTTCTCGTCGTAAATAAATTCGCGATATACTTCATCAGCAATAAGAAAGAGGTCGTATTTTTTAACTAATGCACCAAGTTGATTGATTTCAGATTCAGAATAGAGGTATCCTGTAGGGTTATTAGGGTTGCATATTAATATCGCCTTCGTTTTACTGGTAATAGCTTTTTCAAATTCTTCAATTATTGGAAGAGTAAAACCACTTTCAATGTTGGAAATTACCGGAACAACTCGAGCGCTTGATTCAGCTGAAAAAGCACTGTAATTAGCATAAAAAGGTTCAGGGATAATTATTTCGTCTTCAGGGTCCATGATGCTTCCTAAGGCAAAAAGCAAAGCTTCTGAACCTCCTGTTGTAATCATAATGTCTTCAGTAGCTACTGAAACATTTTGATTTTGATAAAATTCAGCTAATTTTTTTCTATAGCTTTCATAACCTGCGGAGGGACCGTATTCAATAATATCTAGTTGTATATTTTTGATAGCTTCAATAGCGAGTTCGGGGCTTTTAATATCCGGTTGACCAATATTTAAATGATAGACTTTGAGTCCTTTTGATTTGGCCAAATCTGCAAAAGGAGCTAATTTTCGAATTGGAGATTCAGGCATTTTTTTACCTCTGATTGAAATACTAGGCATGTTTTTTATAATTTGGTGCAAAATTGCGATTTTTTTTCCAAATTAAATGTAAATTTAAGTCCTATTTGTTATCAAATTCTAACAAATATGTTGAATTTTTTGTAATATTACCGAAACCCTTTTAAATGAGAATCACCCTTTTTTTTCTGCTCTTTTTTCTAGGAAAGCATTCTAACCGTGCTCAAGAAGGGTTTCAATTTTCTGCGAATCAAACTCAAGTTGAAATACCATTTCAGCTGATCAATAATTTGATTTTTATACCCATTACCGTTAACGGTGTTGAACTTAATTTTTTATTGGATACTGGAGTTGAAGAAACCTTATTGTTTAGTTTGGATGAGAAAAAAGAGTTAAACTTATATAACGTCGCCAAAATTCAATTGCGGGGCTTGGGTAGTAATGAGTCTATTGAGGGATTGAAGTCTTCGAATAATTATATGTTTGTAAGAGGATTGGTTTCTCCAAAGCAAAGTTTTTATATCATTTTAGATCAAAAGTTCAATCTTTCTTCGCATATTGGGATTCCTGTGAATGGGATTATCGGCACACAATTTTTTAAAAATAATTTGGTCGAAATTGATTATTTGAGAAAAAAAATTACGGTTTCAAAACCCAATGCTAAATACCAGAAAAGATTAAATAAAAAATTTATCAGCCTCCCCATTACAATCGAAAATGCAAAACCATATTTCAAGGCACTGTTGAAAATACAGGATACTTATGTTGAATCCAAAATGTTGATTGATATTGGTAACAGCGATGCTGTTTGGGTTTTTCAAAACTATACTAATGGTATTACTGTGCCTAAGAAAAATTTTGACGATTTTTTAGGAAAAGGATTTAGTGGAGATATCGAGGGTAAAAGAGCCAAAGTAAGTGAATTAAAAATGGCCAATTTCAAGTTTAGTACACCAATTGTGGCATTTCCAGACTCGAGCTCATTAAAACATGTAAAAATGGTTGAGAATAGAGTTGGGTCTATTGGAGCCGAAATTTTCAGGAGATTCAATGTTGTTTTTGATTATGAAAGCGGAACTATGTATCTTAAGAAAAATGCGAATTTCAAATCCCATTTTAAGTATAATAAAAGTGGTATTGAGATTGAGCAAAACGGATTGAAATGGGTAGAAGATTATGTTAAACTAGAAAATAGTCTTTTAAAACCTGACGCTTCAAGTGGTCAAGAATTCGGAAAGATAATTAATAACTTCAAGTACAAATTCGAGTTAAAACCTAATTATGTTATTGCTAATATTCGTAAAAAGTCAGCAGCAGAAAAATGTGGATTAAAAGTAGGTGACGAGCTTGTTTCTATAGGAGGAACTCCAGTATTCAGGTATTCACTTCAAAAAATCAATAGCTTATTTATGGAGGAAGATGAAAAAAATATTACAATGGTTGTACTAAGAGATAAAAATCAGTTAAAGTTCGCTTTCAAGTTAGAAAACGAACTTTAAAATAGTCTTACATGACTTCACCTTTGATTTTTAGGGCAACTCTTCCATTTTCTTGATTCACAGCATTGGTTTCAACGGTAATAGTTTTTCTGATAGGTCCTGGCGTCATATTGTATTTCACTTCTATTTTGCCATTTTGCCCAGGTGGTATAGCCGAAGTGGGTTTACTCAAAATGCTACATTCTTTGGTAGATAGTATATTGATGATTTGCAAAGGTGCATCGCCTGTATTTTTAAATTCAAATGTACGAATGCCGTTGTCTACGTTTTTATTGACTTTACCGTAATCAATCGTATTGTCTGGTGCCGAAAATTCGATTTTAGGACTATTTTGGCTATAAGTTGTAAAAGAAAAGAGTGCGACAACTACAATAATGATAAGATTTTTCATATAATAAGGCTTTATTTGGGTTGAGTAAATATAGTTTGTTTTAATTAGAGTACAAATTATTAATTCGTTTTTTATACTCTACTTTATTAATTACTTTTGCCAACAGTACACTTACAAATATTGAACCAAAACCGAAATGCAGTATCGTTTGCTTTCTTTTCGTTTGATAATCAATACCTAAAAACTTATAATTACTAATAAAACGTATCTATTATAAAATGAGTATTCCTGCACAATTTGACGCTAAAACCATTGAAAATAAATGGTATGCATACTGGATGAAAAACAATTATTTTCATTCTAAACCAGACCATAGAACTCCTTATACCATTGTAATTCCACCTCCAAATGTTACAGGAGTTTTACATATGGGTCATATGTTGAATAATACGATTCAAGATGTTTTAATCCGAAGAGCTCGTTTGAAAGGTTTTAATGCTTGTTGGGTGCCAGGAACGGACCACGCATCGATTGCTACAGAAGCTAAAGTAGTGGCTAAATTAAAAAAAGAAGGCATCAATAAAGCCGATTTGACTCGTGAAGAATTTTTGAAACACGCTTACGATTGGACCGATAAATACGGTGGAACCATTTTAGAGCAATTGAAACAGTTAGGTTGTTCTTGTGATTGGGATAGAACCAAGTTTACAATGGATCCAGATATGTCGGCATCTGTTATCAAATCTTTTGTGGATTTGTATAACAAAGGTATGATTTACCGCGGCTATAGAATGGTAAATTGGGATCCCGAGGCTAAAACTACATTATCTGATGAAGAGGTAATTTACGAAGAACAACAAGGAAAATTGTTTTTTCTAAAATACAAAATTGAAGGGTCAGAAGATTTCTTGACGGTAGCGACTACGCGACCTGAAACAATTTTTGGAGATACTGCAATTTGTATCAATCCAAATGATGAACGTTTTGCCCATTTAAAAGGAAAGAAAGCGATTGTACCTATTTGTGGTCGTGTGATTCCAATTATCGAAGATGAGTATGTAGATGTGGAGTTTGGAACTGGTTGCTTAAAAGTGACACCAGCACACGATATGAATGACAAAACCTTGGGTGAGAAACATAATTTAGAGATTGTCGACATATTCAATGAAGATGCGACTTTGAATAGTTTTGGTTTACACTACCAAGGAAAAGATCGTTTTGTAGTTCGTACCGAAATTGCTCAAGAATTAGAGTCCATTGGTGCTTTGGCTAAAACCGAAATTCATTTGAATAAAGTGGGAACCTCTGAAAGAACTAAGGCGGTAATCGAACCAAGATTATCGGATCAGTGGTTTTTAAAAATGGATGATTTAGTAAAACCAGCCATTAAATCGGTTTTAGAAGACGGAGATATTAAATTGCATCCTTCTCGTTTTAACAATACCTATGCGCATTGGTTAAATAACATTCGCGATTGGAATATTTCTCGCCAATTGTGGTGGGGACAACAAATTCCAGCTTATTTCTATGGCGACGGTAAAGAAGATTTTGTGGTTGCTGAAAACATTGAAGAAGCTTTGGAGTTAGCCAAAGAAAAAACTTCTAACTCCTCACTTCTAACCTCTGACCTTCGTCAGGATGCCGATGCCCTTGACACTTGGTTTTCTTCTTGGTTATGGCCAATGTCAGTTTTTGGGGGTATCATGGATCCTGAAAATGAAGATTTCAAGTACTATTATCCAACCAATGATTTGGTTACAGGACCAGATATCTTATTTTTCTGGGTAGCTAGAATGATTATTGCAGGATATGAATATGCTGGTGAAAAGCCATTTACGAATGTGTATTTAACGGGATTGGTTCGTGATAAACAACGTCGCAAAATGTCCAAATCTTTGGGGAATTCTCCAGAGCCTTTGGAATTAATTGAAAAATTTGGTGCCGATGGTGTTCGTGTAGGTTTGCTTTTGAGCGCTTCTGCTGGAAATGACATTATGTTCGACGAAGAGTTATGTAATCAAGGAAAAGGTTTTTCTAACAAAATTTGGAACGCTTTCAAATTGATTAAAGGTTGGGAAGTTTCAGAAACAATTCCACAACCCGAATCTTCAAAAGTAGCCATTGAATGGTATGAAGCGAAGTTGCAACAAGCCTTGGCTGAGATTGAAGACAATTTTGAAAAGTATAGAATTTCAGATGCTTTGATGGGAATTTATAAATTGGTTTGGGATGATTTCTGTTCTTGGTTCCTGGAAATGATCAAACCAGCCTATCAACAACCCATTGATAAAGCTACGTTTGATAAAGCCATCGAAATGTTAGAAAATAACATGAAGTTGTTGCATCCATTTATGCCTTTCTTGACAGAGGAAATTTGGCATTTAATCGCAGATAGAACCAAAGAGGAGGCTTTAATTGTTTCAACTTGGCCAGAAATTAAACCATTCAATGCGGCATTAATAGCTGATTTTGAAAATACAATCGAAGTAATTTCTGGAATTAGAACCATTCGTAAAGACAAGAATATTCCGTTTAAAGATACTATCGAATTGAAAGTGGTGAACAATGATAAAGCTTCTACTTATTTCGATGCAATAGTAACTAAATTAGGGAATATAACTTCATTAGTATATGTTTCAGAAAAAGTGGATGGCGCTTTGTCTTTCCGTGTAAAATCAAACGAATATTTTATTCCAATTACAGGGAACATAGATGTAGCAGCCGAAATTGCTAAATTGACCGAGGAATTAAACTACACCAAAGGCTTTTTGAAATCCGTTCAAGGAAAGTTAGCTAACGAAAAATTTGTAGCTGGTGCTCCAGAGAAAGTTATTGAAATGGAACGCAAAAAAGAAGCGGATGCTTTAGCAAAAATTGCTACTATTGAGCAAAGTTTAGCAGGATTAAAATAACATCTGTTAATCTATAAAACAAAAAAAACCAATGTTGAATTAACAACATTGGTTTTTTTTATAAATGATTAGTTTATTACAATTTGTATCTTAATGTAGCCATTACTTGTGTTGGAGCAATTGGGTTTACACTATAATTCTCGTGTACGGTGTAGTTCAATTCGTTGGTGATGTTCGAAACTTTGCATAACAAAGAGATTTTATTCCAATCATATCCTACAGAAACATCAACAGTTGTATATCCTTTTAATGGAATGTCACGGTCTTCAATGGTAATGATATAGCTTTTAGGCGTTGTAGCTGGTAACTTTTCAGTCCAAACATAACGGTCATTCCAACCACCAATTCGATCACCTATATAATTAGCAACACCACCAATGGTAATTCCTTTGAAAAAGCCTTCTGGAATTTTGTAAAACACACTAAAGTTAGCTGTGTGTTTTGGCGTTCTAACCAATAAGTCTCCTTCTACCAAACTTCCACTTGTACCAGACGTTTTAGTAATTTTAGTTTCGTTAAAGCTATACCCTGTCAAAATGTTTAGTCCTTGAATAGGAGTAGCATTGATATCTATTTCAATTCCTTTTCCTTTCGTCCCCCCTACTAATTCTCTCAAGTTTGTATTTACATTTGGGGTAACTCCATCAGCTGCAAAAGGAGCAGTTTGTGCTAGATTATTGTTTTTTATAATGTAAGCAGTAACATTTGTAGTAATAAGGCCTTTCATAAAATCCTTTTTGATTCCTACTTCATATTGGTCAATAATAGATGGATCAAGTGGTTTTAGCTCTACTGTGGTACCAGTATTTGTTGTAAATGAGTTGGAGTAACTAGCAAACAAACTTGTTGTTTTATTAGGTTGAATTACAATACCACCTTTTGGAGAGAAAGCAGTGTTTTTTGTTTTTGCTCCATCTACAGGTTTTGCGTTTTCGTATTTGGTGGTAATAGTATTAACATTATTTATCTTTTCGATTATTTCTCTAGTTGTTGTAACGTAATTTTCTTGCCAAGACCATCTAATTCCAGCTAGCACTTTAATATAATCATTAATTGAAATTAAATCTTGTGCATAAACACCAAAGCGTTGAGTATTGGTTGTTGCAAGCTGTGTAATTCTATTATCAAAAGGTACATTTCTACTTTGAGAGCTATAGTTATAATTTAAAATATTAATCGCTGTAGCCTCTGTAGTAATTAAATCGGCAGGTTTTGAAGCATTATAGAATCCAAAAGTATAATTAGGTGCCATAGAATCCTCGAAATCAACACCAGTAAAAATTTGATGTTTTATTTTTCCAGTATTAAAAATTCCTTGCATGCTCAACTGATTTCCAAATATTTTTTCAGATGCATCTAAACGAGTTAATCCACGTTTCCAATTTACTTCTTTTACACCTGCTGTATTAGTGGTGTAGGCTAAATTAGATAATTGAGCTGTAGATAGTTGTGTTCTTCTATAAGATTGATACGAGCTATTGAAATTTAGTTTCCAGTTGCTATTAAAATCGTGATGTAATTGTACAGAAGCACTTGAAGATTTTGTATTTCCATTAGACCATAAAGCTCCAAAATATTGATTTCTTGGTAAGTCTAAAATTTCTTTTCCAACGATTCCTGTACCAAAGTCAGGGGTCCAATCGGCACTTAAATAATCTCCTTGAAGCGTAATTTGTGTTTTTTCAGACAACAAAAATAAGAAGGAAGGATTGAAATAAATTCTATCATTGGTTACAAAGTCTCTAAAGCTTTCTGATTTTTCGTAAGAACCATTAAAACGATAAGCGATAGATTGATTTAAAGGGCCATAAACATCAAAGGCAGGTTTGTAATAATTATAACTTCCCATTTGCATTGAAAATTCTCCTCCGTCAGTGAATTTTGGTGTTTTAGTAACCATATTCAAAATTCCTCCAGGTGCTACGTTTCCATATAATAAAGCTGCACCACCTTTTAAAAATTCTACTTTTTCTAACCCAGATACTTCCGGAATTGAACCCGCATTGTACCGGAAGCCATTTTTAAACATATTATTGGCAGACATATCATACCCTCTTGAGAAGAACGATTCTTGGGCACCACCACGAGCAGAACTTACATATATTCCGTTAGCGTTTTTAATCACATCACTCAATCGAATCGCTTGTTGTTGTGCTATGATTTCAGCGCCAATAACCTGAACCGTTTGCGGGTTATCCATTGGTTTTAATCCAGAGCGAATAGCAGATACGGGTTGTCTTTGTTTATGAGCTTTCACAATTACTTCATTTAACAAAGCACCTTTTTTATTTTTTACTGTGTCATTCTCAATAGAAAACGACTCAACTTCATTTTTTTTATCGGACTTAATTGCTTCATCCTGTAAATTTTCTTGTGCATTGCTTCCGAGGTATGCTAAAAGTAATGCGGGGAGTAGTATGTATTTCATCTTGTTTATTTGGAATAATTAAAAATAACGATGCAAATATAAAACCCTCTTTTGAAACCACAAAGCTTATTTAGATTAAATATCAATAAAAACAATAAATAGTTTGTAAGTAATTGTTTGTAAGTAATTTGGTAATTTTTTTGGGACTAAATTCTTGACTAAAAAAGTCTTTTTGTGCAATTTTCATCAAATAAATTCACTTTCTTGAGATATATTCAAAGCCAAAATGACTACAGTCTAGCCTTTAATTTCTTTTTGAAGTTTTTCGATCGAATCACTTTTCCATTATCGGTAATCATAATGCAGCTGTAGTCCGCGAATTTTTCGAGTAAAAGCAATCCTTGTTGTTGTCCCAAAATCATTAGAGATGTGCTCAAACCATTGGCCGTTTCGGCATTGGGACCAAGAACAGTTACGCTACACAAACCCGTAGCAGGATAACCCGTAGAGGGATTAATGATGTGCGAATAGCGTTTACCATCAAAAACGACATATTTTTCATAACTCCCAGAAGTGGTTACGGCTTCTTGCCTTAATGGAATGACCGCCATAATTTTTTCGGTTCGAAAAGGGTTCGTAATGCCAACATTCCAAGGTTTGCCATTGGGCTGCGTTCCCCATGTACTCATATCTCCAGAGCCATTAATGATTCCAGCAGCAATGCCTTTGGCCAGCATCATTGCGCGACATTTATCAGTGGCATAACCTTCGCCCAAAGCACCAAAGCCAATTTTGATTCCTTTTACTTTCAAGAAAATGGTCGATTGAACAGAGTCTAATAGGATGTTTTGATAGCCCACTTTTTCAACCGATTTTTTAATGGCTTCTGCCGATGGCATCTCGGTCATCGACCCGTCAAATTTCCAAATCCGATCCATAGCCGCAAAGCTAATGTCAAACGCACCCTTAGTGATCCTTGAAAATTCAAGCGCTCTTTGCGTCAATTCAAATACTTCTTTGTCAACTTTTACGGGGCGAATACCCGCATTTTGATTCACTTCCGAAACTTGAGAGGTGGGTTTCCAGTCCGAAATCAAATGCTCAATGCGCGTGATTTCGGCAACAACAGCATCGATATTTTCTTTTGCCGTGGCCGAATCTTGCGCTACAATCGTAATGTCAAAACGCCCGCCCATAAGCAAAGTCGTTTTTTTTCGTAGCACCTGACTGTGACACGAAATACTCCAAATGAGTAGCAAAAGCAATAGATTTTTGGTTGACATATTTTTTTATTTCAGATAAATATATTGTTTTTGGGCGTGTCCCTCCCGATACTTCGACAGGCTCAGTAGGTCGGGTCGGGCTGTACGTTCCCGCTTTTTTTGAGCAAGAAAAATGCTCAAAAAAGAGCTCCACTACCATCCCTCACGCAAGCGTTCCTAAAGAAAATTAGCGTTCCACTATTCGAATTGTAGTTAAAAACGGAATGATATAAAGCTCTACAAACTATGATAGACGCTCCTGATTTTTTTTATTCCTGCAAGGTCTTTTTTTTGACCTTGTAGGTATTTGAATTTAACAAAGATACCTACAAGGTTTTGAAAACCTTGCAGGAAATTGTTATATCACGATTAATCTTAATGTTGCTTTTTCCTTCTTCTTAGTAGAAAGTTGGGAGAGGCATTCTAATAACAATCGGTCAAAATTTGCCCTTTGGCTTTATAATCTGAAACGCTTGTATTGGCATCACCCAAAAGGGTTTCGAGCACTTGTTCTACATCTTTTTGCATCGCCAAAGAGCCACAAATCATAATGACGCCATTTTCATTCAACAGCGCTTTGAAAAAAGCGGCATCACGCTCGACCAATTGTGTCACACGGCAGCCGTTAGGTATTCTAGATAAGGCCAAATTATAACTTTGGAGCCTTTGTTGGTCCCTCATTTCTTGGGCTAGTTTTGTATAACTGGCAACGCTTTTTGTCTCGGTTCTAAAACCGCAATACAAATGCGTTTCTGTTTTGGGTGTCGACTCTTGAATCATTCCTAAGAATGGCGCAATTCCAGTTCCATTAGAAAGTAAAGCAACTTTGGGCGCTTGTTTCGGGAAGTGAAAAGCGGTATTTGTAATTATTCGGGCCTTTATTTTGGTGCCTATTTCAAGTTGATTCAAATAACCCGAACCTAATCCGTATTCGTGTAATTTGACCACTAATTGTAGTTGTCCGCCGTGTTTACCGATGGAGTATAGACGTTCTCTGCTATCTTTTGCAGGATAAATGGCTAGCAAATCTCCCGATTGGAATTTGGTGTTCCAAGGCGTTTTGAAGCTGACCAAAAAGGTATCTTCGTCTGTGGATACTTGTGTTTTTGCAATTACTTCAAAGGTTTGTAATCCTTTTGGAATGGCATTGTAAAGCGATGGAGTAGTGGCAAGCGGTAAGGAAGTTGCGGCATTCCATAACTGAATCCAAGCGACAAATTCTTCTGTAGATTTGTCGTTTATAGTATGTAATGGTACGATGGTTTCGCTCCAGTTTTGTTTTCCCAATGCAGCTTCAACATTGTAGGCAAAACCACAAAATTCTGCATAGGATTTGGATCCAAAACCAATAATTGAGGTTTTTATTTTTTGTTTTTGTTTCGTTTTGCTCAGTAATTCAATGAACTGATCCGCATTAGATGGTGCATCTCCTATTCCGTGAGTTGCCGCAAAAACGATCAATTGTTCTGCTTTTGGAAACTGGGCATAGGAATTCATCTCTGCGAGATAGGCTTTTTTACCAAGAGCAATTAATTGTTGTTGGATGGCATTGGCAAATCGTAAAGTATTTCCGTTTTCGGAACCTACAAGGAGAATGATTTGGCTGTCTTTGGCCTTGAACTTGTTTTTGATGCGACTCGTCCTGCGTTGCAATGTCATCGCAAAACCAGAATAAATAAAAAACAGTAGATTGGTACTAGCCAAACCCAGAATTACAGCCCATAAAATGCTGGTTCTTCCGGTGTGTAAATCGAGACTAAGGTCTTTAAATTGCGTGGTGGTTGCTATTGATTTTTCGGTGACTACAGCTCCAGTTACTTGATGTACTTCTATTTCTTTATCTTTTAGATGTATGACAAAGTATTCTTCAGGATCATCCGAAAAAGGGAATTCTATTCTGGTGACATTGGCCAAAAGTGCGGTGTTAAAAAAAGATGTTTTTTGTTTTTTGGACGTAGGCTGGGCTACCGTTTCGGTTGCTGAAGCATCATTTTCTATAAAAAAATGAAATTTTTCTAGGGTAAGATAGGCACCAGTAAGCGCAATGATGAGTATAGGAAGTAATGCTAATCTTCCAGTAATGATGTGATAATATTGAGCGAAGTTTTCTTTTACAACCTTTGAAAATACACTTCGAATGCTTCTTTGACGATTAATGATTAACGCCAAGCCGGATAGTGCAATAAGCGCCAATAAAAATGAAATAAAGCCTACTATAAATCGTCCGGTTTCTTTTAAAAACAATGAGCGGTGCAAAGCTGTAGTCCATTGAATGAATTCGCTTTTTGGGCTTGGTTTTCCCAGAATTTTACCGTTGGTTGGATCTACATAGGCAGTAACGTCATTGCCTTCTTGATCTATTCCTTCTAGTAGAACAAATTGATTGTGATCTACACTTACTGCTGTTATTTCAGGATAGGTTTTTCGTAAAACAGGAAGCGTTTGTGCCAGCGTTATTGAATCGAAATTATTGACTTGGTAGGAAGGAATCTTTTCTTGAATGGCATCTACCGCTAGAATGGTACCCGTAACGGCAGCTAGGACTAAAAAAAGGGAAGAGAAAATCGCTAGAACCAAATGTGCATAGCGCCAAAAGGAAAGAGTCATAGAAAAAGGACTTTTAGTTTTTATGATGTGCAAATTGCAAAAAAAACGAAGTCAAATAAGACAAAGGTTATGGTTCCTCAATCTTAAATGACTTTGTCTATTTTTTCAAGATATTTTTAGATTTTATTGAATCGTACGTAGCGAATATACCCTTTGCCATCTGTTTTGGCAGCCAATCCTTCAGTGGTTAATGGGATTTCGGCATCAGCAACATAGTATTTATTGTCCTCTACAGCACTTTCAAAACGGAGTTTGTAGCCTTTGTTGATTTTGGCATCTTCAATCTCAATTGTGGTAATGCTGCGATCTCCACCAGTTACAGAAGCTCCAGTTTTGGCGCTAATGTTTTCTTGTTTTTTCGATTGGAACTTATGCCATTCTTTGACGGTTTTGTACCATTTTTTATCGTCGCCCATTACATAAAGCGTTTTCTCATATTCTCCTTTTGGATTGATTAACGACACTACGATATAGGCGCCTTCCCCTACATAATTAGACATTTGCAACATACATTTATATTTGCTAGTTTGAGCAGTCGCTTGAAAAGATAAAAAACTGATAAGGGTAAATAAGCTTATTTTTAAGAATGATTTCATTATGAGGATAAATTATGAATTATGAGTTATGAATTATGAGTTATGAATTATGTTGTTGAGCTTGATTGCTAGTCACTAAATACTAATTACTAATCACTAATTACTAGCCACTAATCACTAATTAAACTATTTCAAAAACTCTAAATCTGTTTTGTTTTTGGTTAATGTTTCGTTTTCTTTCGCCAATGTGTATGGGGTTTCGTCAAATTCTGTTTTACTATTTTTTTGTGCCCCAATAGCTATTAAATACTTTAAAACAGCATCATCTTTTGCAATCATTGCCGCTTTGTGTAAAGCCGTTAAGCCATCATTATTTTTGGCGTTGATCTCTATTTTTAAGTCGGCTAGTTTTTTGAGCAAATTTAAATCGTTTTTGATCACCGCCAAATGATACAGGGTATTTCCATCTTTTTGAGGAGTTGAAAGTACAAAACCTTTGTCTTGTAAGATCTTTATTTTAGCTTCAAAAGGATCTTGTTTTGGCGTGTTCGCTGCTTCAGGGGCACGTCCTCCACCCATTTGAGGACGATACGATTGAATTAAATAGTGGCCTAAATTGTTCCCGTCTTTATCGGTTACTGCAATATCAGCATTATGATTCAAAAGTAGCGTGATTGCTTCTGGTGTTCCTGATTTAACAGCAAAAGTTAAGGCACTTTCTTTTTTTGAGTTTTGAGCATTGGTATTTTTGGTTATACCCAATAATTTTTCCAAAACAGCGGTTTCGCGTCCAGCTGCTGCAACCATTAACGGAGTGTTTCCTTCTTTGTCTGCTTGGTTAGGATCTACACCTTTAGAAAGGAAATACGCTATGATTTCTGTTTGATTGGGTTTGTTTGCTAAAAAGTGAAGTACTGTTTCACCAGATTTACTACTAGTAGTAGGTTTGATTTTCAATTCTTCAACCAAATATTTATATGTTTCAAGTGTGCTTGATTCTCTGCGTGTGCCTTGAGCGGCAAAAAGAAGCGCATGGTTAGTGTATTTCACTCCTTTTGCTAAAAGGGTTTTCAAGAAAGCAACATTGCCAGTTTTTGCAGCATAATCAAATGCTGTATTACCGTTGCTGTCTACATCTTTTAGGGATAATCCTTTTGTAGCTAAATAATCACTTAGGGTTAAGTTTTTATCCGTAGCAATGGTCATAAGTTGCAGGTTAACCCCGTCTTTGTATTTTTTCTTTGGATCAATACCAGCTTTGAAAAATGCCTCGTACAATTTTGGATTTGCTTGCCCACTAATTGCCGCAAAGGTGAGCGGTGTTTCTCCTTTACTGTCTTCTAAATTGACGTCAGAACCTTTAGCGATTAAGAACTCTATAATTTCTACATTTCCTTTGTAAGACGCCCAATGTAGGTATATTCGGTTATCGTGGGTCAATTTGTTCACCTCGTTCCCAGGTTGTTCTAGTAAGAATTTAATGGTAGCAGCTGGAGCGTCATTATTGATAGCCATCACAGTAACATCAAAAGCATTGGGTGTTGCAGCTGACGGACTGTTACCTTTTTCTATTTCGGCTTTTACAGCGGTTACATCTGGAGCTGTTTTCCAAAAGGATTGATCGAGTAAACTGTTTTTTTGTTGAGCGCTGCATAATAATGTAACAGCGAAGACTAATGGGGTTATAAAGATTTTTTTCATGTTTGGAAAGATAAAACGATAAGGTTTATAGTATTATTTAGAATAAATAAAAATAATTAACAAAGGTAAAAATAAATAATAATGTACCAATTTTTATTTAGCTTTTGTAAGCCGCTTTTGGTAGGTATAGACCCAAATAAAAGTAAAAGGTTTAATAGGGTTTCATAATTTAGTGCGAAATAGTTGTTTTATTTTGTTTTTTTCGGCCATACCATATCAGACAACCTGTAACAGGCAATGTGGCGATCAATAAACTAATTAAAAAAGCAAAAATTTTTCCAGATAATCCCATAATTGCCCCTGTGTGAATATCATAATTCATTCTTAGTAATCGGTCTGATGTATCGGCTTTAGAAAGTTTGCCGTAGATGTGTTGTACTTCTTTTTCTTCTAAGGTATTTTGGTCGAAATAGCGATAATCGGTTTTCCAATACGTTCCTTTTTGTAGGTTGGCATTCGTAGCAATTGCACTTTTTTGGTTTTCTGGTGGATGTACTTCTATATAAGCGGCTTTTGGGTATTGTTCTTGCATGAGTAGAAATACTTTGTCCAACGGATTCTCTATTCTTTTTGCGAGTGTAACTTCTCTTGAAATTGGGTCTTCATAGACTAATGATTTTTCTCCTCCGATGATTTTGTAATAGCTATACGCAAACCAAGGAAATCCCCAAACGAGTCCTGTTATGGCAAAAATTAGCGCAATTGCCGATACATAAAATCCCGTAATATTATGTAAATCGTAGTTTTTTCGTTTCCATTTTAGACCATCTTTCCATCGAAACCAAAAACGTTGTTTGGCCGCTTTCTTGTTTTTGGGAAACCATAAAATTAAACCAGATACAACTAGTACTAGGAAAATAAGCGTAGCAGAAGCAACTACAACTTGGCCAATTTCATGGGGCAGCCACAAGTAGAAATGACCATCTAGAATACATTTAAAAAAGCCTTCTTCCATATTGGCTACTTTTAGTACCTCGCCAGAGTAGGGATTTAGGTATGCTACATAATGATACGTAGGTTCATAATGATAAAAAATAGCTTCTACAGCTTGGTCTGGAGTATTGTATTTTAAGGCGTGTAAGACTTTGTTTGGCAATTTTTTTTGAGCAATTGGTACTAATTGTGAAGGCAAAAGAAAAGGTGCTTTTTGTCTTTCTACAAAGCGGTATTCTTGTGTTATATTCTGAATTTCTTCCTGAAAAGCATACAAACAACCCGTTACGGCTACAATAAAAACAATAATTCCTGAACCCAAGCCCAGCCAAAGATGCAGTAGTCGAATGCTTTTTTTGAAATTAAATTTTTTCATCTTAAATAATTAAAACTCCCCACCGAAATGAGGAGTTTTGTTAAACAAAAACAATAGCAATTATGAAAACTAAAACTTATATGATAATCCAGCGGTAAGGCTTCTTAATCGTTGTGGTGTTACTGTAGACCAGCCAGAAAAATACTTCTCATTCAATGCATTATTTAATTTTAAAACAAAATTGAATTTATCATGACTGTAAGATAAAGCAGTGTTTAATATAGTATACTCTGGTAGAGCAAAAGTGCCTGTAGTACTTCTGTTCAATGTTTTGTATTCGCTAGCATAATTTCCTCCAAGGCCAAAACCAAAACCTTCTAATGAGCCAGTAGGAATGGTGTAACTTGCCCAAAGATTGATTAGCGTTTCTGGACCTGCTTCTTCTGGTCTAAATCCTAAATAACCATCTCCAGGATTGTCTTTGGTGACTTCACTTTTGTTGTTACTAATTCCCGCGATGATATTAAGTCCTTGAGTAGGATTTGCCGTAAAACTAATTTCGATTCCTTTGCTATTCACTTCACCACCTTGAATAGAATTATTAATGTTGTTTGGATCAGTCATTAGTCTGTTTTTTACATCAATGTTGTAGTAGCTAATCGATGCTGAAATGATGTCTTTGTACAAATTGGTTTTTAATCCAAATTCATATTGATTGGCGTGTTCTGGTTCGAAAGATTTCATTCTAGGATTAGTTCCATCCACATTGCTAATTTCTTTTGGCGCTACGTTGGTAAAGCCATTCATATAATTTCCAAAAACAGAGACTTTATTTTCAACGATTTGATACACGGCACCAAATTTTGGAGAAAGTGCTGTTTGAGAATTACTTTCATTACCTGTTGACGATTTGAAATTATCAATACGCAAACTTGCCATAACCGAAAGTTGATCTGTAATATTAAGAACATCAGAGGCATATGCGCTCAATACTTCGGTTTGCGCATCTGTGTTACCTTCGAAGGAACCCACCAGTAACTTATCAACACCAGCTTGGGTAACATCTCCAGTATCGTTTTGATTCACAAGTGATACTTTGCCATTCCCAACCCAACCTGTACTTCCGTTGATGATATTGATTTTCAAATAGTCAGCACCTACTACCAAACGATTTCTTAGAGAACCGATTTTAAAGTCTCCGATGAAATTTTGTTGTAAGTCTGTGCCTAAGGTTTCACCATTTCTTTTTGAAATGTAACGGGTGAACTCATTTCCATTGGCTGAATCCCATAAATACGAATAATATCCATTTGTCTTACTATTATTTCTTGATAGTACAGTTTGTGAAGTCCATTTTTCAGAGAGTTTATACAACATTTGAGCTTGTAAGTTGAAGCTGTTGTTGTTGATGGTTAACTCATTTGAAGTATATGATTTTTTGTAATTGTCTTCAAAAAGAGCTATCGAATTAAATGACAAAGGCGCATATCGGCTTAAGAAAATCATTGGTGCATTGGCAGAAGTACGATTGGTAAATTCGGTTGTAATTAAGAATGATAATTTATCATTTATCTTATAACTCAATGTAGGTGCCAAGAAAAAGGATTTTGCAAAACCTGCATCTTGAAATGAATTCTCTTTTTGATGAGCCGAAGTCACACGAATTGAAGCGTCTTGGTTCAAAGGAATATTGACGTCGGCAGTTACGCGGTTGAGTCCATAGGATCCCGAAGTATAGCTCACTTCCCCGCCAAAATTTTGAAACGGTTTTTTGGTCACAACATTAATTAACCCTCCGTATGAGATGAGGCTGCTTCCGAACAAAGTTCCAGAGGGTCCTTTTATCACCTCGATATTGTCAATGTTTATTGGGTCAATGGTTCCGTTATTAATCCCCGGAAGACCATTAATCATAGTGGGTTGCACCGAAAATCCTCTCATCGAAAAGTACTCAGCACCATCGCCGCCTCTTCCGGTTGATTCCCACAAACGAATAATTCCTGTGGCATTTTTTAACGCATCATTAAAATTGGTAACCAATTGTTCTTTCATCAACTCACCAGTAACGGTATTGTAAACTTGTGGGTTTTCGATATTATTCAGTGGCATTTTAGCAACAGTCGTACTTTTTTCTCTTTTGTATTTGTACTTGTTGCCAATTTCTACTGATTTTAATTTGTTGATGGTATCTTTTTCGGTGGTTTGACCATAAAAAGCATTGGATAATAGCAATGCAGTTGTGGCTAGTAGTAATTTATTCATTTTTATTTAGATTGATTAAAAATAATAATGCAAATATAAAAGCCTAAATGAAATAATCAAAGTTTATTTAGAATAAATAAAAATAAAAAAGTATACTCGTGTCTATGCGTTTCAACGATAGTGTTTTACGGATAAAAAAAACCTCAATTTTTTTGAATCGAGGTTTATAAGAGTGGATGATTTGTTACTTTATTTTTTTGAGCGTATAGGTTTCTGAGGAAATTTTTCCTGCTTGTTTCCCAGAAATCGTTGCTATTAATGTATTGGCATCTGCCAATTTGTAATTGATTTTTTGTGGGTAATCGTGTTTTGGATTTTCGAATACCAAGTTCTTTTCGGTGGTGGAGGTGAGGGGAAACGATACGGCTTCGTCATTGTTTTCGCCTATGACAGTAGCCTTGTAGATGAGGTTTTCCCCTTTTTGTTGCAATACAATTGTTTCGTTGTGCAAGGTGTCTTTCCCTTTTATGAAATATGAAGTGCCTTCAAAAGTGCTGTCGTTTACAGATTTCCATGTTTCTTCTAAAATTCCTTGTTCAGATTGCTGGGTCCATGTGCCCAAGAGCCATTGTGAAGCTTTGATTTTTTCATTTTTGTTCGCGTTGTTAGTACAAGACGCAAGTGCTACAAAGACCAATAAAAGTGTCGTTTTTTGAAACATGATGCAAGTTTTTTGTTTGGATTGATGGCGCTAATTTATGAAAAAGAACAGTGTTTTTGTGCTTTAATTGACTACGCTTTGAAAAAAAAAATATGACTTCAATCCCTTATTTTTTAGGTTACCTCAATTTTAGAATTTTGTGGTTGATGATAATTTATTTTAAAAGAAGTAGTGGTGCAACAATTAAAAGGTTTGTAGCAATTTTTTTAGTTTGTATTTTGATTTATATGACTATCCTGACTAGTACCATTTCACAGAATAAATTAGTTGTTGAATGTTTTTCACAAATATAATCCTTTCTGATCTTTGCGTCTTCGCGACTTTGCGAGCCCAATTTCACGCAAAGGCGCAGAGACGCAAAGTATATTGTCATTATTTAGACTGTTGGTATGAGTTACGGATAGTCATATTGATTTAAATACAAGATGTTTTTATCCCAATCAATTGTCAGTAGATAATTTTCGAAAAAAGCATTTCCTAGCAGTGAGGCAGCTCGTTTCTCTAAGGTTATTGACTTATCATTTAACTCCATTTCTCCTATTTTGATTTTACCTACTTCAAAGGTCTGTTTATCTTGTTGCAATAGGACATCTTTTTCTTTTAAGGATTTTAAAAAAGAATGGTTGGCGGTAAATTCGCCATTAGAACCTAAATCAAAAAGGAATTGATGTTTATGATTGTTAAGTTCAATAGCCACATAGCCAAGTCCCCAATCTTTGTTGTTGAGTTCAATTTTTTTTGCAGTTGGTATGTTTTTGAATTGATCTATTTTGCTGCTGATACGAATCACCTTTTGAACGTAATCAATTTGCCATTTTGATTTCCGCATTACATTATTTCCGATGATGCCATCTGTTTTTTTGGTTGCTGCCGTTTCTTTTATATAGGATAGATCTTGAAGTAAGCCATAAGTTTCCTCAAAATCTAGACTCGCTATAGCAATGTTTGGTAATTCAACTAGGGTTACTTTTTGGTCAGCAAAAGAACTACCTGAAAGATTAACTTCTTTTATGATTTTGTACTGTATTTCCTTTGCGATATTTGAATCAATGGTGGTTACTTCATAGCCTGTATCAAAAACGAAGTTGTATTTTTTGCCTGAAATAACTACTTCGATATAAATATGCTTGTTTACATAGTTAAAAGGTATTTCAACGAAATACTCTTTTTGTTTTACATAACCCTTTTTGGACAGCTGTTTTCTATTTTGGGAGAAACCATTTAGTAATGTCAGTTGCAACATTACAAAAACTAGGATTGTTTTTCTATGCATATTTTTTTGAATAGTTGTACCAAAAAGTTAGGGTGGATTTACTTCGTCAGTTCGCTTTCGCTCGGGTGTAATCTGAGGCTACAGAAAACTTTATGAAAGATAGAATAAAAAGTTGTGTTTTTTCTGTTTTGGCAGATTTGTTAGTGAGTTATTTCGGTAGATATGGATTCCAAAGTCGCGCTTTTGGAGTTGTAGATGCTGATTTACCACGATATCATTCTAAAGCTATTCACGTAAAAAGTCAGGAGACTTTTATCACATTTATGGTTGCAGCATCATTTAAAACGGCGCGAAGTCAGAGACATTCGCGCAGCACACACAAGAAATTTATTCATACATAAGAACACTTCGGGCAGCGGGGATAGCTACGAAGTCGGGAGACTTCGCAGAGCAGCCACGATTATATTTTACTGTTATGGCTTATTTATATTCTGTAGATTTGTTATGTTATTCTAAATGAATCCTGTTTATTAATAAAATCTTTGGTTTGATTATCCCAAATTAAAATCCGGTCTTTTCTTAATTGATTTATTATATCAATGTATTTATTTTCAATTTCATTGTAAAGAGCAATAATTAATAATCCTGATGTTCTTGTAAGTATTGTATAAACGAAATTACTTATTTCATCTACATCATCAATTTTTATTTTAGTAGACCATAATACACAAGTTTTTTCCATTCCTTTTAATCTTAAAATAGTGTCGGTTTCAGCTATATTAAGATTAATTCTATTAAGTGTATTTGTAAGATTGTAATCTTTTTCAAGGATTGTTATTTTTCTTTTTGGAGTGTTTTCTAAATCAATAATATCAAAACTCTTAAATAAATTGGTAATATTGATTATTTTATTTGCCATTTCAATATCATTATCCGCAAAAACTAAAATTGGTCTTGCACCTGGAGGAGCTCCTTTGTATGGAGTAATTATATCTGTATCTTCTTGACCATTAATTTTAATGTTTTCGGATATTCTTTTAATCGCCTCACTGATTCTGTAAGGCAAACGGTATGAACCATCTAATTTTAAATAATTTCTGTTTCTCATTCTTTCAGTCGTTTCGTCAGTATCTCTTGGAATATCTGATACTTTACCGATGTGAACAGCTTGAGCATAATCTCCAGCTAGAATAAGGTTATTTGCGTTTTTAATCAATTTATAAAAAATTGTATAATCTGATTGCGTGCAATCTTGAAATTCATCAACAAAAACATATTCAAAAAGATTATTGAAACTACCCGTTTTTAATTTTTTTAAAAATCTATGTCTTCTTGTGAAAATTGAAGAGTATTTAGAAATTTGCAATTTTTCTAAATATCTAATTATTGTTTTAAATAATAATTTTCTACTTGGACCATCATAAGGCAATCTGGGTCTTCCTTTGCGAGGCGACTTTAAATAAATATCTTCAGAAGAATAATCTAATCCATAAATTATTCTATGATATTCATCTAAAATATAATCCTGATTTAAGATATTGTCGTATTCATTATTAGTGATTTTCTCTTCTACTTTTATTTCTTCAATAACAGAGCGAACAATCATTTTATGATAATTATCAAATTCTAATTTGTCGTCTTGGAATGGATAATCTGTTAATGAGTAAAATTTCCATAATCTAGTTGGTAAAACATCAAAGTGGTAAATCATAATATTGATAAAATTGGAACTCTCTATTTGAATACCATATTCATTATGCTTAATATGTTTAATCTTTTTAGCATCTAATAATTCAATAATCCAATTTTGTAAATAGTATGAAAGTTGTTTATTGAAAGTTGTAACTAAAACACTCAATTTATCTAATTGATTGGTTTTGATATGAATATCAACCACTTTTGCTATACGTTCCGTTAAAACAACACTCTTGCCACAACCAGCAGGGCCAGTGATTATTGTTGGCCTACCATCAGGCACTGATGCATTTTCCTGTTGTGGATTTAATATAATATCTCGCCTTACTTTTATTGGAGGATTGTATAAATCAATTTTGGTAGCTTCTTCACGACCAAAAAGATTGAAAATAGGAGCATTGCTAGAAAGTACCGCTCCAAACAATGCATTATCGTTCCAAATTGGTGTTCCTGAAAATTCTATAGATTGATTTTGCCTGAACCAATTTCTTGCTACAAGTGTTGCGGACATTGTTCCAGAAAAAAGCAAATCACTTTCTATTTCCTTAATTGCATAATTATTCTCTTTTAAAGTCTGTGATAATTGTGATGTAAAATGTCTTTTATTATAAGAAGATAAAAGAAGAATTTTTTGTGGTTGGAAACTTTCTAAAAGCCTTAAAAAGTCTTGTTTAAGATTATCAACATTCTCGGAATGATCAAACAAATAACTTGCAGTTATCCAATTATTGGATGCTCTATTAATTTGGGTATTGTTCCAAGAATTTAATGTGTATTCAATTTCAATATTTACTGCTTCGGGATAATTTTTGATAAAATTTGGCCATAGAAATGACTTGTTGTAATCCACCATAAATGGACTAGTGTCAATATTTATAATAATCAATTTTGGACATTTAGAATTTATTGCTTTCATTCCTACATATACCAAACCACAAGCCCATTGAATTGCTCCTGTACCTGCTCCTAAATCATAAATCGTAATTTCTTCTTCATTTCTATCGTCATAAAGAATTTCAATGGAATACTTTAAAAATGTATTTACTCTTCTGCCGTGATACCATAAAGAATAAGTAAAACCTATTGATGGTCTATCATAGCATAAATCTTTATTTTGAGATAAAGCATAACATTCTTTACTACATTCATTAATGTCAAATACTATATTATCAGCCTCTTTATTAGCTAACCAATAATCATAAGAAGCCTGTTGAATACATTTATCTATTGTCTCTTTTTGATTGAATACCCATTGTGTTAGAAGCTCTTTTGTCATATTATATTGGTGCAAATCCAGTTTTACCTATTCCTAAATTAGGGATAATTCGTTGCATTACTTTTAATACTCTTTGATATTCATTATCATTCCAGTTATATTCGCTTAATATTTTCATTGCCTCTGCTCTAGTACCTGCAACAAATTTTCCTTTATCCTTATGAAATGGTTGAATAATAAATTTTTTAATTCCTGTTTCAAGAAGCATTTCTGCAAATGAATACGCATCATCAACTGGCAAAAGCGGTGTCATTGTTATACACGATTGTACACCTTCAATATTCACTTCTTTTATAGCCTTTAATCTCTGTTTATTTCCCGTGCAATAAGGTTCAAATACTTTTCTAACTTTTTCACTGTCAGTAGTGATGGTCATATTTACCTGTATTGTTTTGAATTTTTTAAATAAGTCAATATCTCTAGTCACTAAAGTGCTTCTCGTTTGAATAACTAATCTTACATTGTGATAATCTATTAACTCTTTTAGAATGTTTCGTGTTAATTCAAGTTCTTTTTCAATAGGCTGATAAGGATCTGTAACACTACTTAAATATATTGTTTTATCCTGAAGAGGCTTTTTTCGGTGTTTTATTAATAATGAAAGTGCATTTTCTTTAATTGTCAACCATTTACCCCAGTTGTCCATTTTGTCTTTATCTCTTGAAAAGAAAGCTGCATAACAATAAGTACAGCCAAAAGAACAACCTGAATATGGATTTAGAGTAAAATCATAATCCTCCATAAAACCTGAAGCTTTGGTAAGAATTGAACTAGCAACAGCATAATCAATAGAAGTGGTTCCTATTAATTTCTTTTTTTCTTCATCGCCAAATAAATTTAACTGTTCCATTATTTAAATATTCATTTTCAATTATATACTACCTATACAAAGTCACCCCAATTTATGTATAAATATCATACAATATTTTATTTCAAAAATATAAATTTCTTCCGAAAATGCAGATTAATGTATTTTATTCGATTACTTTTTTCAAATCTATCTTCTTTTTAGTCAGCAATTTTGCGGAAACCCGTAAAAGAGTGTTTTTTTTTAATATTTTTTTAGCCCTGATGGTAGCAGCATCCTTTTTCTGGTCTCGTTTTTTTTAACGAGACCAGAAAAGATACAGCGGAGATTTGTAATTCTAGGCCAAAGAGGACTTCAAAAAATGTTGGTAAAAAAGTTTTTTGTTTAGTTAGATTTGTTAAGAACTTATCGCGGTAGATATGGATTCCAAAGTCGCGCTTTTGGAGTTGTAGATGCTGATTTACCACGATATCATTCTAAAGCTATTCACGTAAAAAGTCGGGAGACTTTTATCACATTTATGGTTTGCAGCATCATTTAAAACGGCGCGAAGTCAGAGACATTCGCGCAGCACACACAAGAAATTTATTCAGACAAAAGAACACTTCGGACAGCGGGATCCTACTAAAAAGGAGTATTGAAGTTGGTAAATAATTTTGAAACTTAATATTGAAACAAAGGAAAATCCCTCTTTAGGGGAGGGATTTTGTTTTTTGGCATATTACGCATTGTTATCAATCCAGTCATAAAGGTCTTTGAGAGTCAAACCCATTGTGGCTAAATTAGTTTTGGCGTGTAAGGCGGGAATCTCTTTGTCTTTTTCTCTGTGGGTTATTGTTCTAAAACATCCAGGGCACTTATAATGATCGTGAGATGCCTTTGTCCTCTGGTATTTACATCCGTGTGCTTCTAGGAAAGCAATCCAATCTTTAGTTTTTACAGGCCTATTGTTTCCCATTGTAAAAACTAAACAGTAGCTTCAAGTCTCGAAGTTTTTAATGTAGACGCTTCTAATCCTTGTAAAACTCCGTTTTCATCGACATACACTTTTGAGAAGTTTTTGTTGTGGTAGGGTTCTTTGGTGAAACCTAATTTTCTTAATTCGGTTTCTTTTTGTTCAGTGGATAATTTTATCATATCATCACAAAAAGTTCGAATATTTTCTTCAAAAGATTTCATTGCTTCTTCTTCGGTTTCACCATATCCACTTACTAATAATGTTGGTGAAATGGTTACAAAATAATCACCATCTTTACCAGAAGAAATTAAGACATTAATTGTAATGCTATTCCCTTTTATGCGGATAGAATCTGTAATATCCTGAATGTTAAAACTCATTTTCTGTTTGGTTTTATACTATGAATAAGCTTTTTGAAATGTAATTATAAAAACAATTTCAGTGACAAATATATGTAAATTATCTAAAAAATCCTTTGTACATTGTGTTAATAATAACTAATGGATTTTTTTTTAAAACTTTATTCTTGGTTTTGAAATTCTTATTCTTGTCATAAATTCATTCTTTTTTTGTGATAAAAATTTTAAGGTTTATAGCTTTTTCACGGGTCTTTCTAAAAGTGCAAACCTGTCGTTAGCACAATTCCATAGCCCTAATGGGAGCGGCGACGTTCGCGCAGCACACACAAGAAATTTATTTATGGATAAGAACACTTCGGACAGCTTGGGTAATGTTGGACTTATTTGAAATTTATGCACTGTGTGGGCACGGATTGCAAATCCGCGCTATCGGGGTTTTTACTCTTTATTTTAGCAACAATTTTGAGTTCAGTTTCTGTTCGAATTTCGATTAGCTTAGTGTTTTGCAAAATAAATAAAGAGGCTGTCCGAAAAGTCGAAGCTAGCCTCTGAGAATTGCATAAATGAAATTCGTCTCCAATAGGAGTCCAAATATTTAGTATAAAAAAGAGGCTGTCCATACTTTTCGGACAGCCTCTTTATTTTTGTAACGATATAGTTTTTTATTTCTTTTTCTATTTAATTTTTACCAATTACTTTAATACGAATTACAGTGAGGTTCCCATATTTTTCTATATCTTCTTGTGTCCATTCTATTTCTTTGCCTCTTGGTCTTTTTTCAAAAACCCAATCAAAAGGTTTATTAAAATACACATATAGAGATACTCGATCTTCTTTACTTCCTTCGTCTTTTTTTTGTTGTTCTAAAGTTGTAAATCTAAAGCTGAAGAAAAAAGGGTTGTCGTTAGTACCAACTGCTGTTTTTATTTCTGGTTTTATTTCTTTTAAGAGGTCTTTTAGTGGTTTATTAATGAATTGTTGTTCATTAATTTTTAAAATATAAAGATCTTTAGTTGTTTGAACCATTTGTTGTGCTTTACAGTTGTTATTTATTACAAACAATAAGATTGCTAAAATTTTTAAAGTATTTTTCATTTTTGTAAAATTTAAGTTAATTACTAGGGCAAGGTACGGATAAATAGGTTTTAGAGCCATCTTCATTTGTTGTTTGTTGGGTTTTAATACGATTAAATTTTCCGTTGCTGTCTTGTTTCATTAATGTAATACCAGCATTATTCTTGTCTAAAACCGATGCAATTGCTTCTGTTCTTCCTTCTACACTAGAACCCATTATATTTACTAAATCTTGAATTTGATCAAATATGACATCAGGGAATTCAGGGGGATAGTTAGGAGATATATCTGCTGGATAATTTTTAACAAAATTCTGCGCCGCTACGAGATCCGTAACAACAATTGAATAAGTTTCACCTCCTGTGATAATAAACGAAGTTGTAAAATTACTGTTTTTTGTATTTAATGTTACGGCAGTATATATGTCTCCTGAAGATAATGGTGTATTATTTGGATGGTTATGAATAGAAGCAAAAGCTCCTCCTAAAGTTTGATTTACAACAACGCCGTTTGTACCTCCATTGTTCATTGGTGATTGTGTATAAACATTTGCAGTGGACATACCTAAAGTAATACTATGTTCATTTCCATCAACACTCGCTTTAATGATAGCTGCTTTTGCACTAAGAAAACCGCTATTTGATGAGACCTTTGTAGTTGTTATAGCTGCATTACAAGGATCAAGTTTGGGAGGAAGAATAGGACCTGATATTCCTGGCATATAGCCAGGAGGAGGATTTCCCCCAGGAAGTTCATCTGGATACCATACCCACTTGTTACATGTTGTATATGGACCAACTGTAATGTAGTATGTGCAAACGAACCTATTTGTTAAATTCTTTTTTTGGTCATAATTATGTAGTCCTAATAGTTCTCCATTTTTATATTCTCCTGAAAATACAATTTTATTTCTATTATTCTGCATTGTTATATAACCAGAATACTCAGAACCAATATTGAGCAGATTAAATGATTTCTTACTGTAGTCAAAAGTTGGATCTTTGGTAGTATATATAATAGTAAATATTTTGTATGTTCCTTCTTTGTCATTAATAAATAATAACCTCATATGGTTTTTGTAATCTTTGTCTTCAATAACATTTGTGGATATATTATTTACTAATATTAGTGGTACTTCAATTGCTTCTTCGCCATTTTTATTAAGTAACATGGCATTATCCCAATCAATAGTTTTGGTATATGATAAAACTTCTAAATTTAACTTATTTTTTTCAAGCCATTCTCTAGCATGGATAACAGCAGGTTCCTGGTTAGTTGTTTCATTGTCATCAACTTGACAGCTTGCGAAAAAAATTGCGACAGCCGTAAAGCCAAAGATAATTTTTTTATGTAGTTTATAAGCCATAATTATTTATGAAATTAGTTAATTGTATTTAAAAAGAGCAGCATAAAATTCTAAACAAAGAAATTGTACATTTAAAAAATTTATAGAATAATTAACTCTATAGAAAAAATTTCTATTTTAGAATTTAAAAATTTAGTAGTTGTAATATTTTTATCTGAGTCTGAATTATTTTTACGCAAAAATAAGTTCTCAACTTCAATCACAAAATACCCACTTTTAGTGATATTTTGGTTTATTTCTTATTAAAAAGAACCCGATAGCGCGGATTTGCAATCCGTGCACACAACGATGAGCCTACAGAGGAAATCTACTCCAAAACAAAGAAATACAAGCTATGTTTTTGTTTGTTTTGTAGCTTTTATTGTTTTTTTAAGTCAACAAAGTATAAAGCAACAATCCTGTAAAAGAGAAAGTAGTTAACTTACTAGAGGATTATTATTTTAGTTCTGCTAGAAATTTTGCGGGATTAGAGAATGATTTAGATGTTGTAATGTTGGACTTATTTGAAATTTATGCACTGTGTGGGTACGGATTGCAAATCCGCGCTATTGGGGCTAACCACGCTTTTGGAGTTGTAGATGCTGATTTACCACGATATCATGCTAAAGATATTCACGTAAAAAGTCGGGAGACTTTTATCACATTTATGGTTTGCAACATCATTTAAAACGGCGCGAAGTCAGAGACATTCGCGCAGCACACACAAGAAATTTATTCATATATAAGAACACTTCGGACAGCGGGGCAACAGCTACGTGTGTTAGCAGCAGTGATATTCATTTTAAACTCTTTTTTTTCATTATATAGAAAGCCTTAAGCCCAATTGCATAAGGCCCTAAGAGTTCTCCGATGATAATAAACAAAATCGCAAATATGAGATTATAGGGAAATATTGCAAATAGGCCTACAACTATGGATATTACAATAATAAAGTAATGAGCATATTTGATTGCGAAATTTTTATATCTATATTTTCTTGTGTAACTTTCCATGCCTTTCTGTGCCTTTGAGAACTCTACTTGACTTTTCCATTTTGCTTTATTTTCCAGTGAGACATGAGTACCAATATATGACCTGTCAAAAACAAGGTTTGGAATATATAAAACTCCCAATTCAGTAACTTCAACTACTGTTTGTATTGGTATGAAACCCGGTTCAATAATTCCTATGATAATATTCGTTCCAATAAATTTGTTGTCAATCACTCCAGTTACTTGTCCAAAGCTATCCGATTCTCCACTGAATATTAGTTTTCCGAATGAGTTGTCTGTAGATTGATTATCAAACAGATTAACTGTTATGCTTTGGTTTGTACTATTGTCAAAATATAACCCATTGATGAAGATTTCTGCCATTATGATTTTTATAGTTTAATTATTCTTATTTAAGATAACAATTTTGTGCTATTTTTTTTACATTGCTGGTAACTAGCTTGTAGGTCTTACAAAATCATTCAAAGTCATCCAATTTTGGGTAGATAGCTATGATAAGTCTCATAGCGCATTAGCTTTTCAAATATATATAATTTTCATTACAAAATTTATTGTCTTTGGTTTGTTTTTGAAGTTTGGGTTAAAAAAAAACACACCCCCAGCCCCTATAACTCCATATGTTTATTTTTTTTGGAGTCGTTGAATCTTCGATTTCAAGAGGGGAGTAATTGCGTGAATTTTAGAGCTTTTTTTTTAAACAAATAGTTCTTTTGGGATTTTAAAAACACACCCCAACCTCAATAATTCCATATGCTTTTTTTTTTTGTAGTCGTTGAATCTTCGATTTCAAGAGGGGAGTCGTTACGTTAATTTTAGAGATTTTTATAATGAAATCTTATTTATTGGAATTTGGAATTTAAAATTTGGAATTTCGATTCGTGTCGCGTTACTATTTCTAGCCCTGATGGGAGCGGCATCCTGTGGCTCTGGGGTTCAGAGCCACAGATATAGCGGACAGCAGGATTAAGCTCCTAAAAAAATCTGAAAAGGGGTTTCTGTAAATTGCTTTCTTTTTTGTATTTTTGCCGTCCAAAATATAAGGACAAGAATATGTTAGATAGACTTCAATATGTAAAACAGCGTTTCGACGAGATTTCGGATTTGATTATTCAACCCGATGTGATCGCGGATCAAAAACGTTATGTGCTACTCAATCAAGAATACAAAAGCATCAAAGCGTTGGTTGAAAAAAGAGAAGAATACATTATAATTTTAGCCAACATTGACGAGGCGAACGAAATCATAGCTGATGGAAGTGACGCTGATATGGTGGAGATGGCCAAAATGCAATTAGACGAAGCCAAAGAACGTTTGCCACAACTGGAAGATGAAATCAAATTTATGTTGATTCCAAAAGATCCTGAAGACGCGAAAAACGTAATGGTCGAGATTCGTGCGGGTACGGGTGGTGATGAAGCGAGTATTTTTGCAGGAGATTTGTTCCGTATGTACACCAAATATTGCGAAAGTCAAGGTTGGAGAACATCGGTTGTGGATATGAACGAAGGAACTTCGGGTGGTTTCAAAGAGGTGATTTTTGAGGTTACAGGAGAGGATGTTTACGGAACTTTGAAGTTTGAAGCGGGTGTTCACCGCGTGCAACGTGTACCACAAACAGAAACTCAAGGACGTGTCCATACTTCGGCAGCCACAGTTATGGTGCTTCCAGAAGCAGAGGAATTTGATGTACAAATTGATATGAACGATGTTCGTGTGGACTTTTTCTGTTCGTCAGGACCTGGTGGACAGTCGGTAAATACTACGAAATCTGCTGTTCGTTTGACGCACATTCCAACTGGTTTGGTGGCGCAATGTCAGGATCAAAAATCACAACATAAAAATAAAGACAAGGCGTTGAACGTATTGCGTTCTCGTTTGTACGAAATGGAATTGGCCAAAAAACAAGCGGAAGATGCTTCAAAACGTACTTCGCAAGTGAGTTCAGGTGACCGTTCTGCTAAAATTCGTACTTATAATTACGCTCAAGGTCGTGTAACCGATCACCGAATTGGTTTGACGTTGTATGATTTGGGTAACATTATGAACGGTGATATTCAGAAAATTGTAGCCGAATTACAATTGGTGAACAATATGGAAAAACTGAAAGAAGCTAGCGAGGTTTTTTAAAGGAGGTTTTTGGGTCTTGGGTGTTAGGTCTTAGGTCTTAGGTTTTGGATCTTAGGTCTTAGGTTTTTGTATAACTAAAATTTATTATATATGCGAAACTTTAGAGAACTAGAAGTTTGGCAAAGTGCTGTTTTATTTGTTAAAAGAATTTACACAATAACAGGTACTTTTCCAAGCGAAGAAAAATTCGGACTGGTTTCTCAAATTAACAGATGCGCAGTTTCAATTCCTTCAAACATAGCCGAAGGTTGTTCCAGAAGTTCTCAAAAAGATTTTTCTAGATTTTTACAAATAAGTCTAGGTTCGGCTTTTGAATTAGAAACACAAATTGAAATAGCAAAAGAGATCGGTTTTGTAGATGCGATTTTGTATGTGGAAATTATTGACGAACTCAATGTAATTCAAAAGAGAATTCAATCTTTAAAAAAGTATGTTGATTCTCAAGTCTAATCTGAAAATATAAAAATCTAAGACCCAACACCCAATACCCAACACCCAATACCCAACACCCAATACCCAGTACCCAATACACAACACCCAATACCCAACACCCAACACTCAACACCCAACACCCAGAACCCAACACCCAACACCCAATACCCAATACCCAACACCCAGAACCCAACACCTAGTACCCAAAAATGACTACACAACAACTACTAGCACAAATCCAATTGAAAAAGTCTTTTCTATGCGTAGGCTTAGATGTTGACTTGAATAAAATACCTTCTCATTTATTAGCAACAGAAGATCCAATCTTCGAATTCAATAAAGCCATTATCGATGCGACGCACGATTTATGTGTGGCCTACAAACCCAATACGGCTTTTTTTGAAGCGTATGGCATAAAAGGTTGGCAGTCGTTGCAAAGAACCATTGAATACATCAATGCGAATTATCCTGAACTCTTTACGATTGCGGATGCAAAACGTGGCGATATTGGGAATACGTCTTCAATGTATGCCAAAGCCTTTTTTGAGGATTTGAACTTTGATAGTGTAACGGTAGCGCCGTATATGGGGAAAGATTCGGTGGAGCCATTTTTGGCTTTCGAAAACAAACACACCATAATGTTGGCCTTGACGTCTAACGAAGGCGCTTTTGATTTCCAAACCTTATCGGTAAATGGTACAGAATTGTACAAACGGGTTTTGGAAACTTCAAAATCGTGGAAAAACAGTCATAACTTGATGTATGTGGTTGGCGCCACTAAAGCAGAATACTTTACTGAAATTCGTAAAATTGTTCCTGATAGCTTCTTGCTAGTACCTGGTGTTGGCGCACAAGGAGGCAGTTTGTCTGAGGTTTGCAAATACGGTTTGAATAGTCAAGTTGGTTTGTTGATCAACTCGTCTCGCGCTATTATTTATGCTTCGAATAAAGAAGATTTTGCCGAAGTTGCTAGAAACGAAGCGTTGAAAATGCAACAGGAAATGGAGGAGATTCTTAGGTTAAATGTTTAAAGTTTAGGGTTTAAAAGTTTAGTATTGTTTGTTGAACCGTTGCGTACTTTGCGTAAATCCTTGCGGCCCTTTGCGGTTAAATTTTTTTAACCATTTAAGGTATTTAAGGTCATTGAAGTTTTTCTTTGCGACCCTTGCGTAAATTCTTGCGCTCTTTGCGGTTAAGTTTTTCAAACCATTTAAGGCATTTAAGGTCATTGAAGTTTTTCTTTGCGACCCTTGCGTAAATCCTTGCGACCTTTGTGGTTAAATTTTTTGCGGTTAAATTCAATCAATATGAAACAACTAACAGATCAAATCGGTACTTCTCTTTTTTTTGAATCGACACCGCGTCGAATTGTTTCGTTGGTTCCTTCACAAACGGAGTTGTTGTTTGATTTAGGATTAGAAGACCGAATCGTTGGCATTACCAAGTTTTGCGTGCATCCAAAACATTTCCTTAAGACCAAAAAAATTGTCGGAGGCACTAAACAGGTTCATTTTGATAAAATCAAAGCCTTACAACCTGATATCATTATTTGCAACAAAGAAGAAAATACACTAGAAATGGTGCAAGAGCTTTCTGAAATTGCGCCAGTTTGGGTGACCAATGTAGTTACCATTGCAGATAATTTTCAAATGATTACTGATTTTGGGTTGCTTTTCGATACAACTGCTGTAGCCCAAGCGTTGAATCAAAGTATAGACTTGGCGTTGGCTGATTTTACGACTTTTATTGCAACCGTTCCTACTCAAAAAGCAGCCTATTTTATATGGAAAAAGCCATATATGGTAGCAGGTTCAGGTACTTTTATCAACGAGTTGTTACAATTGAATCGATTCGATAATTTTTTTGGCATACAATCCCGTTATCCCGAAATAGCTGTTGATGCGGCCACTCGATATGATGCTGTTGATTTGGTGTTGCTTTCTTCGGAACCTTATCCTTTTAAGAATGACGATTTATCCGAATTCATTTCCTTTTTTCCAAACGCCAAAATACGTTTAGTCGATGGCGAGTATTTCTCTTGGCACGGCAGCCGATTACGTAAGGCGCTTTCTTATTTTAAAGAATTGCAACAAGAGTTAGTTTTGAATGTTTAAGTTGTTGTTAGTTAGTAATTTGTATTAGAGTTGCTAATTTCAATACATTGAATTGGCTTTTAAAATTATTATTCTATTTTTACAAAAAAACTAACAAATGCTTAATTATACGATCTACAAGAATGAAACAAGTACACAATGGGTAACTTTTGTCCATGGTGCAGGCGGTAGTTCATCGATATGGTTTAAGCAAATTCGAGATTTTCAAAAACAATACAACGTTTTACTTTTGGATCTTAGAGGACATGGAGAATCTAAACCAACCCTGAAAACGGCTTTTAAACAGAAATATACTTTCTCGGCTTTGGCGGATGATATTGTGGAGGTTTTAGAGCATTTGAAAATTGAACGCTCTCATTTTGTGGGTATTTCATTAGGTACGATTTTGATTCGTCAATTGGCAGAAATGTATCCTAAAAAAGTGCAAAGTATGATTTTGGGTGGTGCCATTTTGAAAATGAATTTCCGTTCTCAAATTTTAATGCGTTTGGGTAATGCCTTCAAATATGTATTGCCTTATTTGGTATTGTATCGCTTTTTTGCTTTCGTCATTATGCCTAAGAAAAGTCATAAGCAATCCAGAGTATTGTTTATTAATGAAGCTAAGAAATTATACCAAAAAGAGTTTATAAAATGGTTTAAACTCACTGCCGAAATCAACCCTGTTTTGAAGTGGTTTCGACAAGTAGAATTGAATATTCCAACACTTTACGTTATGGGAGAAGAGGATTATATGTTTTTGCCTTCAGTTCGAAAAGTAGTCGAAAATCACTATCGCTCTTCTAAGCTTTTTGTGATTGAAAAATGCGGTCATGTAGTGAATGTTGAGCAACCTTTGGCTTTCAATACAGCGGTACTTTCTTTTCTAAATACTGCCCAATAAAAAATGCCGACATCCTGAGATATCGACATTTTTATAACTAACCAAAACCAAATAATAAATAACCAGTTTATTACACTACAAAGGTCAGGAATAAGTTGAGATGTCTTTGTTAAAATTATGTTATTACTTTGTTGTCAATAAGTTAAGTCTGTTTAACGTCGTTTTTTTTGTCACTTTTTCTTGTTATATTATGTTAATCTTGCATAGCAAAAACCTTCTTTAAGACAGTAGAAGTTCTTGATTGTAAATCGGTTCTGATGTTTTTCTCTTCAATGGCAATCATTTTAAAAACGCCTTCTAGTGCTTTGTTGGTGACATAATCATTTAGGTCGGGATTGATTTTTGAAACCAAAGGAACGGTATTGTATTTTTGAATGATTCCATTCCAAATTTCATCTGCACCAACTTTTCCAATGGATTGTTGCACTATAGGAATAAATTTAGCATATAATTCTTTGTTGGTGGATTGCTGTAAATAGGTTGTTGCAGCATTTTCATTCCCCATCAAAATGGTTTTGGCATCTGCAATTTTGATATTTTTTATAGCGGCTACAAATACGGGAGTAGCTTCTTTTACAGCGTCTTCTGCGGCTCTGTTTAGGGCTTTGATTCCATCATCGGCCAACGAACCCATTCCTAATTTACGCATTGTTTTATCAACTTTGGACAATTCTTCGGGCATTACGATTTTAACCAATTCGTTTTTGTAGAAACCATCTACTTGCGTCAATTTCGAAACCTGTTCGGTGATTCCTTTGTTTAAAGCTTCTTTTAGTCCAGCGGAGATATCTACGGTTCCTTTTTTGTTTAAAAGGCCAGTTGTAGTTTCGGATGATTTTTTTAGAATATTTTTGAATTGAGCGTTACTAATAACAGGTAATAAAATAAGTAGGATTAAAAATTTCTTCATTAGGATTTTGGGTTTTTTTTAATTGAAAAGGCTACAAAAATACTACAGTTTTGTTGTTATACACCATAGTTTTTCGTTCCGCATGCAATTTAATAGCTCTTGCCAAAACCATTCGTTCTAAATCGCGCCCTTTCATAATAAAATCTTCAATGGAATGACTGTGGGTTACACGAGCAATATCTTGTTCGATGATGGGGCCTTCGTCCAAACCTTCGGTTACATAATGACTAGTGGCACCAATGATTTTTACACCGCGTTTAAAAGCAGAATGATAAGGTTTTGCCCCAGGAAAAGCGGGTAAGAAAGAATGGTGGATATTGATAATGTTGTTTTGGTACTTTTCAATCAGTTTTGGAGTAATGATTTGCATGTAGCGCGCCAATACAATAAAGTCGATTTTGTATTGGTCTAGTAATTCTAATTGTCCTTTTTCGCCTATTGCTTTGATTTCTTTGGTGAAAGGAACACAATAAAAAGGAATAGCAAATTGTTCGGCTACTTTTCTTAAATCTTCATGATTGCTAATAATAACTGGAATTTCAAGTGGTAATTCGCCAGCGCAATAACGACCCAAAATATCGTATAGGCAATGATCGTATTTAGAGACAAACAAAGCCATTCTCGGCTTTTGCTGTTGCGGATAAATTTTCCAATCCATATCAAATGGAAGCGCAAGATTGGTTTCAAAATCAGCTTTTATGGCTTCTATAGGCCATTTTTCTGACTCTAATTCGCATTCCAATCGCATAAAAAAAACATTTTCATCGGCATCAACGTGTTGGTCCAAATAAATAATGTTTCCTTCTATCGAGGCGATATAGTTAGTAACTGAGGCTATAATTGACTTTTGATCTTTACAATGAATGAGGATGGTAATTTTTTGCATTTTTTCTTTTAATTGTGCTTTATTACTAGGTTTTAAAATGTTTTTATCATTAAACGTACTGAATGACTATTTTTTTGTTTATTTGAGGACAAAATCTTGTTTGTTTTAGAATCAAAAGAAAACGTTTTCTTTTGATTCTATTGCGATTAGTTATCCTTTTTTACCAAAACTAACTT
>CAUPCW010000025.1:0-36657 GCA_963509895.1 uncultured Flavobacterium sp. | reverse complement strand
TAATCGCATTGGGTGTCGATGGAATTTTTTGTAATTTTCCCGAAAGATTACGATGATGTACGACTGTTTAATTGTGGGAGGTGGCGCTGCAGGTTTTTTTACTGCCATCAACATTGTAGAAAGAAATCCAAAAGCCAAAGTAGCCATTTTAGAACGTGGCGCCGAAGTGCTAGGCAAAGTCCGTATTTCGGGTGGCGGTCGTTGCAATGTAACCCACGCTTGTTTTGAACCTAACGAACTCGTAAAATTTTACCCAAGAGGCGAAAAAGAATTGCGAGGTCCTTTCCATCAATTTTGCTCTGGAGACACCATTCAGTGGTTTGAACGCCACGGCGTAGCCTTAAAAATTGAAGATGACGGTCGAATGTTCCCCGTTTCGAACTCTTCGCAAACCATCATTGATTGTTTTCTAAAAGCCACCCAACAATTAGGTATTAAAGTTCTCACGGGTCAGAGCGTACAATCTATTTTCAAAAAAGACAACTACTGGAAAATTGATACCCAAAATCAAAATTATCAAGCCGAAAATTTGATTTTAGCTACAGGAAGTAACCCGAAAATTTGGGAGATGCTACAGGAATTTGGCCACGCCATTATTCCACCCGTGCCCTCTTTATTCACGTTTAACAGCAAAGACCCTCGAATCAAAGAGTTGCCAGGCGTTTCGGCAAAAGTAACCGTGCGAGTGAAGGAAACCAAACTCGAAGCCACTGGACCACTTTTAATTACCCATTGGGGTATGAGTGGCCCCGCTATTTTGAAACTATCCGCTTGGGGTGCCCGCATTTTGCACGACAAAAACTATCAATTTACGCTTTTGGTGAATTGGCTCAATACTATTGATACCGAAGAAGCCATCGCGCAATTGAAAACTCTTAAACAAGAACAAGCCAAAAAAACAGTCTCCAAAAAATCACCGTTTGAACTCACCAATCGCTTATGGGAAAGTTTGGTGCTTGCCGCTGGTATCAGTACTGAAACCAAATGGGCGGATTTGTCCAAAACCCAATTGCAACACTTGGCACAACAACTCACTAATGGTGTTTTCCCCATCAATGGCAAAAGTACTTTCAAAGAAGAATTCGTTACTGCGGGCGGCATTGATTTAAAGGAAATCAACTTTAAAACCATGGAAAGTAAAATCCACCCCAACCTTTATTTTGCAGGCGAAATTGTAAACATCGACGCCATCACAGGCGGATTCAATTTTCAAAATGCTTGGACAAGTGGGTATATTGTGGCGAATGCGGTGGGGTAATACAGAAAAAACACAAATATCTATAAATCAAAACACAAGACATCTCTCGCCACAAAACTTTTTGTAAATTTGAAAAAAATAAGCGATGACAACAATAACCTTAAAAATAAATGAAAAGTCAAAAAAAGGAAAAGCTTTTTTAGAAATGGCTCGTGTGTTTTCGGAAAATTCAAAAGAAATTGTTTTAATTGAAGAAGAGGATAAAAGCCCTTACGATCCAGAATTTGTAAAAAAAATAAAAAAAGCAAGTACCGAGAAAGGACGGCTAGTGGAAAGTGCTGAAGATTTATGGGAAAGTATCAAATAATCATTAAAGCAACTGCTGAAAAAGATCTCTCAAAACATAAAAAATCAGGCGATCTTGCTTCCATAAAAAAAATTATAAAAATACTCAATGAGTTGAAAGACCATCCCTACACTGGTAGTGGAAACCCTGAACCGTTAAAATTTGAATTAAGCGGATATTGGTCAAGAAGAATCAACAAAAAAGACCGTTTAATATATGAGGTTCATGACGATATTGTTACGGTAGTTGTAGTTTCTGCGCTAGGGCATTATTTTTAATGCTACAAAAGCATATTCTTTTTCTCAAAATATTTTGTAGGCGAAATTGTCAATATCGACGCCATCACAGGCGGATTCAATTTTCGAAATGCTTGGACGAGTGGGTTTATTGTGGCGAATGCTGTGGGGTAAATTATAAAAAACTATTTATTTAACCACCAAATACTTATATTCAATACCGTAGCAAAACTCACCCAAGCCAAATAAGGTAACAATAAATAGCCTGCCATTTTATTGATTTTAGCAAACTGGAGATAGGTTTCATAAATCATCAACCACAATAAAACAATCTCGATTCCGGCTAAAAAAGGATTATGCAATCCAAAAAACAAATACGACCACAAGGCATTTAAGGCCAATTGTATCGCAAAAAGTGTCAAAGCTTTTTTGACAATCGGTCGATTCCATTCGATTTTATCCCAAACCAAACCAGCAGCTATACCCATCATCACAAACAACAAACTCCAAACAGGCGCAAAAACCCAATTCGGTGGATTAAAAGAAGGTTTTACAAGCGTAGGATACCAATCCAATATAGCCTGACGTGTAACCATTCCAGAAAAATAGCCTATTACAAGACAAGTAACAACTACGGTAAGGATTCGAGTAATTTTATTCATTTAGAAACTATAAAAAAATTTCTCCAAATGTATAAATTGTAAAATAAATAGCAGACTATTCCTTAAGAAAAAACCCTTAGCGAGTTTCCATTTAATGTGGTATTGTACACTGTCAAGTTTCTGGTAGCGGGACCTACTGTTACTACACCGATACTACTAAACTGAGCACCATGATTAGGGCAAACAAATTTATTACCACTAGCGCTGTAGTTTACATTCGTCCCCTCGTGAGTACATGAAGCCGAAACAGCTAGAAAACTACCTGTCAAAGTGCGAGCAATGACAATTCCTTGAGTAACCATAAATCCGCCATTAGTCGCTAATGGGCCGGTACTCACATCAACCGAAAAATCAACTCCTGTTGGTGCAGGATTTCCCCCACTCGAATTATCACTGGAACAACTTGTAGCAACACCTACAATACAAGCTGGCACTAGTACAGCAGCAGCACCAAAACCTACACGAGCAAAAAATTCTTTTCTATTCATACTACAATTATTAAAAGTTAAAACTAAATAGAGACAAACAGCAATAAATCAACAACGTAAATTACAAATAAATAGTATTCATTGAGAGTAATACACTCCTCAATAAAAAAGGAATTAGAAAGTTATAAAAAATAATTTTAAAGTACTATAAATCAAAAAAAGTATCTTTGCCAAAATTTTATCTTTCATGACTACTACCAACGCTTTTATTCCAACATTGGCCTATACACACAACATAGAAAAAGGCATTTTTCAATGGAGTGCTCCTAGTAATATTGCCTTAGTAAAATACTGGGGAAAAAGAGACGATTTGGGACATCAAATACCAGCCAATCCTTCTATCAGTTTTACACTAAATAACTGTAAAACCATTACTAGTGTAGCTTTTGAAAAGAAAGATCTTTCGAGTTCTATCAACGGAACTAATCCAAACGATTACTCTTTTGACTTACTTTTTGAAGGTCAACCCAAAGAGGAATTTAAGCCAAAGATTCAGAAATTTTTGGAGCGAATTGCTCCATTTATGCCTTTTTTGAAAGACTATCATTTTACTATCAATACCCAAAATACCTTTCCGCACAGTTCTGGAATTGCTTCATCGGCTTCGGGGATGGCGGCTTTGGCTATGAATTTTATGAGTATTGAAAAAAAATTAAACCCTGAAATGACCGAAGATTATTTTTATCAAAAAGCTTCTTTTTTGGCTCGTTTAGGTTCAGGAAGTGCTTGCAGAAGTGTAAAAGGAAATCTGGTCGTTTGGGGAGGCCAAGCCAATATTGAAGGAAGCTCCAACCTTTTTGGAGTGCCTTTTTCAGGAAAAGTACATTCGGTTTTTGAGAATTATCAAGACACAATTTTGTTGGTTGACAAAGGTGAAAAGCAAGTATCGAGTACAGTGGGACATGATTTAATGCACCATCATCCTTTTGCAGCACGTCGTTTTGAACAAGCGCATGAAAATATTGACCAGTTAATTCCAATATTCGAAACTGGAGATTTAGAAGCTTTCATCAAAATTGTAGAAAGCGAGGCGCTAACCTTGCACGCGATGATGATGACTTCTATACCATATTTCATTCTAATGAAACCAAACACGTTACAGATTATCAACGCCATTTGGAAGTACAGAAATGAAACTAAAATACCCGTTTGTTTCACCTTAGATGCAGGAGCAAATGTACACGTTTTGTACCCTGAAAACGTAAAAGAATCAGTTTTACAATTTATTCAAAGTGAATTAGTTGGCTATTGCCAAAATGGCCAGTACCTTTGTGACCAAATTGGGTTCGGCGCTGCATCATTGTAAGCTGTTTTTTGCTATCTTTGACACCAATATCTAATAAAAACAATTATGGATATCGAATTAGAAAAGCTGGAATTAATCAAATTATTGGAAGCAACCAACGATACGACTATTATTGCATCTATAAAAAAGATCTTCAATGCTTCGAAAAAAGATTTTTGGGAAGAACTTACAGAGAAACAAAAATTTGACATTGAAGAAGGGGAAAGACAAATTGAACGTGGAGAATTTGTAGAATATGAAGCGATGATGAAAAAGTATAGATAATGATAAGAACCATTATCTTTTCAAAAAATGCTGAAGCATCATTAGATAATATATTGGAGTATTTGGAATTGAAATGGTCTAAAAAAGTAAAAGAACAATTCATTAAAAAATTAGACCAATCTGTTTATTTAATTCAAGCGAATCCTGATACATTTCCTAAATCACAAATCAACAAAAATCAATATAGATGTGTGGTTTCAAAACAAACTACGCTTTATTACAGATACAATAGTAAAGAAATATGGATTTTGTCATTATTCGATACTAGACAAGACCCAACAAAAATTAAGAAAATAAAATAATAGCACTATACACATGAAAGGACCTTTATTTTACTCAAAAATATTACTTTTCGGAGAGTACGGAATCATTCAAGACTCCAAAGGATTGTCTATTCCTTATAACTTTTACAATGGTGCCCTCAAAAAAGAGGACAATCCTTCGCAAGAGGCTATTGCTTCTAACGGTCACTTGAAACGATTTGTAACCTATTTGGAAGCCCTACAAACAGAGCAACCTGACTTGGTACAATTTGACATCACTACTTTACAAAAAGACGTGAACGAAGGTATGTTTTTTGATTCTAGCATTCCACAAGGTTATGGTGTAGGAAGTAGTGGGGCTTTGGTAGCGGCTATTTATGACAAATACGCACAACACAAAATCACGGTTTTAGAAAACTTAACTCGTGAGAAATTATTAGCCTTAAAAACTATTTTCTCTCAAATGGAAAGTTTTTTCCACGGAAAAAGTTCTGGCTTAGACCCGTTGAATAGCTACTTAAGCATTCCGATTTTAATCAACTCTAAAGACAATATTGAAGCTACAGGCATTCCTACTCAAAGTTTTGACGGTAAAGGCGCTGTGTTTTTGCTAGATTCTGGGATTGTAGGAGAAACAGCACCTATGGTAAATATTTTTATGGAAAACCTAAAAGACCAAGGGTTCCGTAATATGTTGAAATCTCAATTTGTAAAACATACAGATGCTTGTGTAGAGAATTTCCTTGTTGGAGACATCAAAGCATTGTTTAGCAATACAAAGAAATTGTCTAAGGTAGTTTTAAATCATTTCAAGCCAATGATTCCTGAACAATTTCACGGAGTTTGGCAACAAGGAATTGACACGAACGACTACTACTTAAAACTTTGCGGTTCTGGAGGTGGCGGTTATATTCTAGGTTTTACACAAGACTTGGAACGTGCTAAAGCTGCTTTAAAAGACTACAAACTTGAAGTAGTGTACCAATTCTAAAAAAACTTTCAGAAGCCATTCATGATGCAACGAGAGCAAAAGCTATTGTTATCAAAAATCGTTAGTTTGTTCTCTGTTATTCGAGGGTACAACATTCCAATCATAATTATTGCACAATATTTGTCGGCTATTTTTATTATGGCGCCAGAGCAACGTGCACTAAGTATTTTATTAGACTTTAATATTTTTATTTTAGTATTTGCTTCGGCGATTGCTATAGCTTCGGGTTACATTATCAACAACTTTTATGACAGCCAAAAAGACTTAATCAACCGTCCGAACAAATCGATGTTGGACCGATTGGTGAGTCAAAAAACGAAACTTCAAGTCTATTTTTCTTTGAACTTCATTGTTGTCTTAATGGCTTGGTTTATTTCCTGGCGAGCCTTACTGTTTTTTTCATTCTACATTTTCCTGATTTGGTTCTATTCACATAAATTAAAAAAAATCGTTTTTATTGGGAATTTATCAGCGGCATTGCTAGCTGTTTGGCCATTTTTCGCCATTCTTTTATACTATTATCAACCCACTTCGATTGAAGAACTGGAACGGCACAAAGATCATTTTGCCGTGATATTTGCCCACGCTTCTTTCTTGTTTTTATTAATTTTGATTCGGGAACTGATCAAAGATTTGGAAAATTTGAAAGGCGATTTAGCCAATAATTACCACACTATTCCGGTTTTTTATGGAGAGAATTGGTCCAAGAAAATCAGTACGGTATTAACGGTTTTAACCTTGGTTCCTGTGTACATTTTGATTGAGTTGTATGATGTGGGCTATATGGATAGTTACTTTTACAGTTCTTTGATTGTACTGTTATTTTTTCTGCTTTTATTGTGGCAATCCAACAATAAAACGCACTACATTAAATTGCATAACATCTTGAAATTTTTGATTGTAGCTGGAGTTTTTTGTATTGTTTTGACCAACCCAAGTGTGCTTTGGCATGGGAAAAATTGGTTATTGAAACAGTAATTTCTTTGAGACAAAACGTTCTTTATTACACGATTCCCTAGCCCTGATGGGAACGGCATCCTTTACTGCCGGGGTTCGGCAGTAAAGATATAGTGGACAGCAGGAATCAGCTCCTACAGCAAATCTACTTACTAAAAAATCCTACTTAACTACTATAAATTAGTCAGTTATCGTTTTCTAATTATCGAAAATCGTTTCACAAGGATATAAATAGTATCTTTGCACCAAATTAGAGATTATTATGAATAACAAGGAAGGCAACAACAAACGAGGCGGAGCAAGGCCAGCAGGTTCAAGACCCAATTCGAATAAGCCAAAACCTGCGATGCAAAAAAGGGCACAAGGGCCTAAAAAAGCAAAACCTACTGCTAAAATTGAAGAAGCAGACAAAGTGGTTAAAAAACCCAATCAAGTAGCCAAAAGACTTAAAGAGAAAGACGAAATTCGTTTGAATAAATACATTTCAAACTCGGGCGTTTGTTCGAGACGTGATGCGGATATTTACATTCAATCTGGTAATGTAAAGGTTAATGGAGTACCTGTAACCGAAATGGGATACTTAGTAAAACCAACAGATGTAGTAAACTTTGACGGAAAAGTTTTGACACCAGAAAAGAAAGTCTACATCCTATTGAACAAACCTAAAAACTTTACCACAGCACTTGATGAAGGTCAAGAATACCGCAATGTTTTGGAATTGGTAAAAGGTTCTACTACTGCCAAAATCGCACCGATTGGTAGAATGGACAAAAATACTACGGGTTTGTTATTGTTTACCAATGATACCGATATGATTCGAAAATTCACATTGCCGAATCAGAAATCTTCTAAAATCTATCAAGTTTCATTGGATAAAAACCTGAAATTTGAAGATTTAGAAAAAATCAATAAAGGACTAGTGATTGATGGACACCGCGTTTTTGTGGAAGATGTTAGCTACATAGAAAATGAGGCAAAAAGCGAAGTAGGCTTAAAACTACGCTCTGCGAATGTAAAAGTAGTACGTTCTATTTTTGAACAATTCAGTTATGATGTGTTACGCATCGACCGTGTTTCATTTGCTGGTTTGACCAAGAAAAATTTACCAAGAGGCAATTGGCGATTACTAACGGATCAAGAAATCATCAATTTGAAAAACGTTTAACTAAAATAAACACTAAATAATCCCATTACAATCCAATTGCAATGGGATTTTTTAATTCCAAAACACCTATGACTCCAGAAAAATTAAATTCCATAGCATACAAATGGTTCGATTGTTTTAACAATAAAGAGTTAGAAAAATTACTTTCACTTTATGATGATGAAGCGGTTCATTATAGTCCCAAATTAAAAGTACGACAACCAGAAACACAGGGACTCATCTCAGGAAAAGAGGCTTTAAGAACTTGGTGGCAGGACGCCTTTGAACGCTTACCAAGTTTACAGTACAAAGTAACTTCGCTTACTGCTAATGGCGATCGTGTATTTATGGAATACATTCGCATAGTGGCTAATGAAGCCGACTTGTTAGTAGCCGAAGTGTTAGAAGTTAAAAATGATAAAATTATTGCCTCGAGAGTGTATCATGGATAGCATTTGAAAAAAATAAAGTAGCTTTACAGATAAACTAAATTAAGTAAAATGAAAAAAAACCTGTTTTTATTACTCTTTGCGCTATCTGTTCTTTTAATTAGCTGCAAAAAAGAAGCAAATTCAACTGACTTTACTACACTAACCAAGAGTTATTTTGACGACAAAAATACTCTAAATCCTCTTGGTGCCACACAAAATGGTCAAAACGAATACAACGACCAATTGCAATTTGAAATGACGGATTCATTTCGAAAAAAGCAAGAAGCTTTTTATGAAAAATACGAAAAGTCTTTAAACGAAATCGACAGCATTTCTCTATCAGAAGAAGAGCTCAATAGCTACGAGATTATGAAATGGGAGATTGCTATGGGCAAAGAAATGCTGCAATACCTTACTAATTTAATGCCCATAAGTCAGTTTGAAGGCACCCATTTAACGATTGGACAAATGGCAGGTGGTACAGGAGCACAACCATTCAAAACCGAAAAAGACTATACCAACTTCTTAAAAAGAATAGAATTGTATAGTCAATGGATTGATTCGGCAATGGTGTATATGAAAAAAGGGATCAAAGACGGTGTGGTTTTACCTAAAGCTTTGACCTTAAAAATGATTCCTCAATTTGAAGCCATGCCAACCGAGAAAGTAGAAGATAATCTATTTTATTCGGCGGTAAAACTCATACCATCTAGTTTCCCTGCTAGTACAAAACAAGACATTGCCAACAAATACAGCGCGGTTATTACCACAAAACTGATCCCGCAGTATCAAAAAATGACTTCTTTTTTAAAAACTGAATACCTACCCGCTTCAAAAACTACCAGTGGGATAGGAAGCCTGCCATTTGGCAAACAATTATACGCAAGCTATGCCAAACAATGGACCACCACTACCACCAAACCAGAAGCTATTCATGAATTGGGCCTAAAAGAAGTAGCCCGGATTCGAGGAGAAATGGAAAAAGTAAAAGCACAAGTGGGTTTTAAAGGAAGTTTATTAGCTTTTTTTGATCATGTTAGGAATAAAAAAGAATTGATGCCTTTTACTCAGCCAGAGCAAGTAATTGCTAATTTCAATCGCATTCATACCGTCATCGAACCTAAAGTAAATCAATTGTTTTCATTACAACCCAAAACCAAATTTGAGGTAAGAAGAACCGAATTATTTAGAGAAAAAACCGCTAGTGCAGAGTACAATCAAGGTACTGTTGATGGCAGTCGTCCAGGTATTTTTTACGTACCTATTCCAGACGTTAAAGGCTACAATGTGTATGGCGACGAAGATTTATTTTTACACGAAGCCATTCCAGGTCATCATTTCCAGGTTTCCTTGCAACAAGAAAACGCTAATTTACCTGATTTCAGAAAATACAATTGGTTTGGCGCGTATGGCGAAGGCTGGGCTTTGTATACCGAAAGTTTAGGCAAAGAATTGGGATTATACCAAGATCCTTATCAATATTTCGGAATGTTAGGCAATGAAATGCATCGCGCCATCCGTTTAGTGGTCGACACAGGACTTCATAGCAAAGGCTGGACAAGAGAGCAAGCCATCAAATATTCACTAGAAAACGAAGCCGAGAGTGAAGCTAGTATCATTGCTGAAATAGAACGATACATGGCCATTCCTGGCCAAGCACTTTCCTATAAGATGGGGCAACTCAAGATTATGGAACTTCGAGAAAAAGCAAAAACAAAGCTAGGAAGCGGTTTTGATATTAAAAAATACCATGAAAAAGTATTAGAATCAGGATGCTTACCACTAGCACTATTAGAAACAAAAATTAATAATTGGATAGATAAAAAATAAAATCATACAATAAAAAAGGGATGTTGAACAACTCAACATCCCTTTAATGGTTACTATAATTAACTACAAATCAGAAACCTATATTGAAAAAAAAATATTATTTTTTGGAACGAAAAAACGAAAAACCCAAAAAAGGACGTTCGTCTACCGGGCAATAATCGGTTATATAATCTACATTAGGTATCCCCAACACTAATCTTACTCCTCTTGGTATAAAACCATATAAAACTTGAATTTGGGAATCTAAAAGTGGATGCAAATTTTTTGGAGGATTATTTTTAAGATTAAATAAAATCAATAACGCCATTAAATTAAATATTGTTCTAGCACTCACACTTTTGATACAGATTTCATTTGAAATCATTTCCGAAATTCTTTCCTTTTTAGTTGGAAAAAGTTGGTCCAAATACAATTGTCCTGAAACAAATAAAGTTTCATTAATATTAAGACCCTCTAATTGTCCTTCCATTGAAACCTCTAACTCATTAAATGAAAGCAAAATAGCCTCCAAATCATTTCTCCTCTTAATCCCCACTAATACTGTACATATACTCACTTCTATCGTTTTTTTTAGCTGAGTATCTTTTTCGTCTAAGTAAATTGACAACTTCAAAAACAAATCGTTTGAGATTAAATTTTTAAAATGATTTACCAGATTTGTCATTTACACTTCAATTAAAAGCGGGTTAGTGGTAAGAATTTGTTTTAAATAGCCGACAAAGTGTGATATTTTATCGTTGAAATGCTAAATGTACTGTTTTTTTGTTAGTAGAAAAATAAAAAAACGTTTTTTATTGGAATAAGTGTGTAAACAAAAAACGATTTCAAACACCCTTAAAAAAAAGACTTAAAAAAAACAGAATCAATAAAAAAAGTATTGAAAAATCAATTTTTAAAAATGTACACGTATAAAAAAAGCTTCTCAAATGAGAAGCTTTTTTTGTGCGGATAATAGGACTCGAACCTACACGCCTTGCGGCACCAGATCCTAAGTCTGGCATGTCTACCAATTTCACCATATCCGCTCAATTAATTCACTAAACTCTTATTTTAAGAGGAGTTCATTGAACTGGTGTTTGTGGGTGCAAATATAAGCATAAGTTCCAATTTTCAAAGTAATATTTACAAAAAAATATTATTCTATTTTTTGTACTTTTGAAAAGCTAAAATTAAACATCCAAATGGAAAATAGAAGTAGTTACGTTCAGCAACATAAAGAACGCTTTATCAATGAATTAGTCGAATTATTAAAAATTCCATCCGTTAGTGCCGATACCGCATACTCGCAAGATGTGTTAGATACTGCCGAAGCCGTAAAGATTAGCTTAGAAAAATCAGGCTGTGATTTGGTTGAAATTTGCGAAACTGCAGGTTACCCGATTGTTTATGGTGAGAAGATCATTGATCCTAATTTACCAACAGTTTTAGTATACGGTCATTATGACGTACAACCCGCAGACCCAATCGAACTTTGGACGTCTCCTCCTTTCGAACCCGTAATCAAACCTACAGCTATTCATCCTGAGGGAGCTATTTTTGCACGTGGTGCCTGCGATGACAAAGGTCAAATGTACATGCATGTAAAAGCTTTTGAATACATGATTCAAAGCAATACGTTACCTTGTAACGTAAAATTTATGATTGAGGGTGAAGAAGAAGTAGGCAGTGTCAACTTAAAAACGTTCGTAGAAAATAACAACGAGAAATTAAAAAACGATGTGATTTTAATTTCAGATACAGGAATGATTTCTAATCAGCAACCCTCCATCACTACAGGATTACGTGGATTGAGTTATGTAGAAGTTGAAATTACTGGTCCTAACCGCGATTTACATTCTGGTTTATACGGTGGCGCAGTTGCCAACCCAATCAACATCTTATCCAAAATGATTGCTTCACTACACGACGAGAACAATCACATTACCATTCCAGGTTTCTATGACAATGTCGAAGAATTATCTCTAGAAGAAAGAGCCGAAATGGGCAAAGCACCTTTTAGCTTAGAAAACTATAAAAAAGCACTCGACATTAATGATGTCTATGGCGAAACTGGCTACACCACGAATGAACGTAATTCTATCCGTCCAACACTGGATGTGAATGGCATCTGGGGAGGTTATACAGGAGAAGGTGCCAAAACAGTCATTGCCAGCAAAGCCTATGCGAAAATTTCGATGCGCTTAGTGCCTAATCAAGATTGGGAAGTGATTACCGATTTGTTCACCAAACACTTTATAAGTATTGCTCCAGCTGGCGTGAGTGTTGTAGTAAAACCGCATCACGGTGGTCAAGGTTATGTGACTCCTATCGACAGCATAGGTTACCAAGCCGCTAATAAAGCTTATACCGAAACCTTTGGTGTGCCTGCCATTCCGGTTCGTTCTGGAGGTAGTATTCCAATTGTAGCTTTGTTTGAGAAAGAATTAAAAAGTAAAACGATCCTAATGGGATTTGGTTTAGACTCCGATGCGATTCATTCCCCAAACGAACATTTCGGAATTTTCAATTACCTCAAAGGAATCGAAACCATTCCACTTTTCTATAAATATTTTGTAGAGTTAAGCAAATAAACACTCTTTTTACATAAACATCCGCTCCTTCTTACTTGATTGAGCGGATTTTTTTTGGGCGTAACCCGCAGAAAAAGCGGGTCGGGTCATCCGCTATATCTTTTTGGGCCCTCGCCGAAAAAGCGAGTCCCAAAAAGGATGCCGCTTCTACCCCTTACGCAAAACCGTTTCTAAACCACTCATTCAAAAAAAGTTAAACATTTTGTTGCACATCTTATTTTTTACTCTACATTTGTAGAACAACGTGTTATTCTGTAGAGCAATGATAAAACCAATCTTACTATTTGTACTGTTCCTTTTATGTAGTTGCCAAGTACAACAGATCAATCTAAAGAAAGATAAAAAAATGCACGGCAAATGGATCGAAGAGTATGCTTTGGACACTATTCAATACAAATCTATTGGAAGATACAAAAAAGGAGAGCCAGTTAAAAAATGGAAATACTATGCCAATGGCAAAATCATCAAAAAAGAAACCTATAAAAAAGAGTATTGTAAAGTGCGCTTTTACCACCCCAATGGAGCGCTTCAAGCCAAAGGAATTACACAGTTGATTGAAAAAGGGAAAGATATTCATTGGTTTTACTCTGGCCAATGGGAATATTTTGACACCAATAAAGATTTAATCATCACCCGATTGTACGACAAGGGAGAACTTATCTCAGAAAAAGAAATAAAAAACACAAAACAATAAACTATGCAACAACTCACCAACGCCGAAGAACAAGTCATGCAGCATTTGTGGCAACTTGAAAAAGCCTTTATGAAAGACCTACTCGAAGCCTACCCAGAACCAAAACCTGCTACAACAACGATTGCTACCTTACTAAAAAGAATGATAGACAAGCAGTTTGTAGCTTACAAAGAATATGGCAACTCTAGAGAGTATTACCCATTGATTGACAAAAACGATTATTTCTCTAAACACGTCAATGGATTAATTAGTAATTTCTTTAATAATTCAGCTTCTCAATTTGCTTCGTTTTTTACCAAAGAAACTAACCTAACCGCCAGAGAACTAGAGGAGCTAAAAAAAATCATCGATAACGAAATCCAAAAAAAGAAATCATGATACAGTACTTGCTAACTTCAACTATCGCTGCCACTATTCTATTGGTAGTATATCAGCTTTTTCTAGAAAAGGAAAAAATGCATCAATTCAATCGCATTTACTTGTTGCTTAGCTTGATTTTTTCACTTCTAATTCCTTTTATTTCGATTGAAGTTATTGAAGAAATCACTACTCCTGTTGCTGCTCCAATTCCAATGAGCTTTTCAGGAGAAACGATGGTAATTGCTGAAGAAACCAATTATCTCGAACAAATAGTATGGGGTATTTATGTCTTAGTAACTGCAATTCTAACATTTAGATTTATTCGAAATATTGTGACATTTGATCAATTAAAACAGCATAACAGAACACTTTCGTTTCAAAACGCGACTTTAGTATTGCTTCAAGAGCCCGTGTTACCGCATACTTTTATGAATTCCATTTTCATCAATGAAACAGAATACCAAGAACGCAAAATTGAAAAAGAATTGTTTGCACACGAATTGACCCATGTCAATCAAAAGCACACCTTAGATGTTCTATTTATAGAATTGATAAAAACTATCTTTTGGTTCAATTCTTTGTTTATTTTATACAAAAAAGCCATACAACTGAATCATGAATTCCTTGCCGATGAAAAAGTGGTGCAATCGTACAAAAACATCCCATTTTATCAATCGCTATTGTTATCCAAAGCGAGTTGCAACCCGCCTTTGTATCTCGCCAGTAATTTAAATTTTCAAGTCACCAAAAAACGCTTTCTTATGATGAGTCGAAATTCTTCCAAACGAATAATCCTTGGTAAACAACTAGCACTATTACCAATTTTTACGGCACTTTTCTGTTATTTCTGTATCGATAGTGTTGCACAAGTACAAGCAACAAAAGCAATAAATACAAAATACACTATTGAAACAAGTAACGACAGAGATGCTTACTACGCAGGTGTTTTAGTTAATGTTATTGACAAAAAAAGAAACATCACCTTTTCCAAAAAGTATGAAGCACTAACTTTGGAAGAAAAGAATAAATACCTACCATTTACTCCTAAAAAATATTCAAAAAAAATCCCGACAAAGGCAGAATTTGAAGATTTCAAAAACAGTAAAAAATATGCCATCTGGATTGACGGTATTCCTGCTGATAACAGTCATTTAGCCGTATACTCACCAGATAAAATTGCGTATTTTACAGGAAGTTTTGTTCATAAAAATGCTAGAAGCAAAAAATTTCCACAACCTTATCAATATAGTTTCTACACAGAGGCCTATTATGAAAAAAACTTAAAAAACGCGCATAAAAAGTTTTCAGGGAAAAGCATCGATATTGTTCTTAGTGACTCAAAGAAATCATCGACAACTTCAAAATCGAATATTAAAGAAGAATCATTAGTCGGTCCTAATAAAAACCTAGCAAATTTAAATTCTAATGCTAAAAAAGAGGTTTTAGTCAATCTGCAACAAGAAGCAACAAAAGAAAAGGCTAAATTACCAACAAATGAGGACATTTTCAATGTAGTAAATACAACAGAAAGACCTGAATTTCCTGGAGGCATGGAAAAGTTTTACCAATTCGTTGGGAATAATTTTCAAATCCCAACTGATTTGAAAGGGAACGGTAAAATATACATCAAATTCATAGTCGAAATGGACGGTAGCATTACAAACGAAGAAATTTTAAGAGATATGGGATTTGGCACTGGAGAAGAGGCAATTCGCGTAATCAAACTTTCTCCAAAATGGATCCCCGCTAAAAAAGACGGTGTTCCAGTTCGTGTAGAATACAGTTTACCAATAACATTACAACAAGGTTGATTTAACTTCTCATCCTAAAAAAAACAATGCTTCCTCCTAGCCCCGGGAGAAGCGGCATCCTTTTTCTTTTTTCTTTAAAAAGGAAAAGATATAGCGGATCACGGGACAATGTTTCCAAAAAAAGCCAAATGCTACTGCTCCAAAAAAAACCGCTTCTCTTCAAGTACAAGTTTAGAGAAGCGGTTAACAAATAAACTCAAAAAAAATTAAAATTAAAAAGCAAACTAGTTGAAAACTTTATCTGGGTTGTAGCCCATATAAGGCATGGCTTGTTCATGAAAAACAACGCCGTAGGACTCTAATTCTTTCAGGATGGGTTCGTACACTTCTTTTTGGATAGGAAGTTGTACACCGCTAGTTTGTATTTTACCATTTAAAATTAACAAAGCCGCCATTGCCACGGGAAGTCCAACTGTTTTTGCCATTGCCGTGTACATTTGGTCATCGCCAATACATACCATTTTGGAATCGATTTGAGAAGTTACTCCATTCAATTCGTAACCAAATTTATGATACATCACAATCATATCTTTATCCTCGGGTTGTAAGGTCCAACTATCGGAAAGAATTTTTTCTAAAATTTGAGCAGGTGTGGCATTTTTTAAACCGACCTTCTTGAGACGGCTAAACAAATCCAACTCTACTAACTTATCCCACATAATATCGTCTTGGTCTATTTTGAGAATGTGTCGCATTTTCAGCTCAACGGAATCGGTTGGGTGATAAGGCAAAAAGGAATTCACAAACTGTCGATAGGTCATTTCTTCTGAGCCTTCCATGATGTAACTATCATCGGTCATTCCTAATTGCACAAACATATTCCAAGCTTTAGAGAATCCTACTCTGCGAATAGTACCTCTATATAAAGTAAGCACATCATCTAAGCCGTAAACCGATCTGTATTTTAAAGAATCACGATTAGAATAAGCTTCGAATCTACCATACCCTTCCACTTCTAAAAATTCGGTTCTGCGAAACAAATTGCAATACGGTATGTATTTGTAGGCCCCTTCTTGAATGAATTTGGCCGCACCACCTTGACCTGCTAACACCACATTTCTTGGTGCCCATGTAAATTTATAATTCCAAATATTGTCATCCGATTCTGGAGCGACTAAACCACCACAAAAGGACTCGAATAAAAGCATTTTTCCGCCTTTTTCTTTGATTTCATCAATAACTTTCATGGCACTCATATGATCGATTCCGGGATCCAAACCAATTTCGTTCATAAAAATGAGTCCTTTGGCTTTGGCTTCTACATCCAAAGCTTGCATAGCTTCACTGATATAAGAAGCCGTAACCATATGTTTGTTGAACAAAACACAATCTTTAGCTACTTCAATGTGCAAATGAGCTGGCAACATTGAGATAACGATAGTCGCTTTTTGAATGGCTTCTTGTCTTTGTTGCGTATTAAATATATCTAAAGCGATTGGAGTAGCATTAGGGTGATTATTGGTTTTTCTCTGAGCCAATTCAAGCGATAAATCCCCAATGATGAGATGCAATTGCTCTGTTTCTGACTTCGCCAGTAAGTATTGAATCAACGACGAAGCTGATCTTCCTGCTCCAATAATGAGTATAGTTCTCATAAAATATAATTATTTAACACAAACATACTATTTTGTTGTATTTATAACAAGTAGATTGTGTTAAAACATAAAAAATTTAAAAATAAAACAGAAATAACCCTTTTTGTTTGAAATGTAATAAATACTTTTGCAGTAGATTCTAAATAGGAACTATGAGCAAAAAAGTAATTACGACTGCTGCCCTTTTAGGAATGATAGCTATCATTTTAGGAGCCTTTGGTGCACACGCCTTAAAAAAAGTACTTTCAACTGATGAACTCGTTACCTTCGAAACGGGTGTTCGCTATCAAATGTACCATGCCTTATTTCTTTTATTCATTGGTTTGACAACTTCATTGTCTGAAAAATCTCAAAAAATTATTTATTATCTTACCCTATTTGGAGTTCTTTTATTCTCAGGCTCCATCTATTTTTTAGCTACAAACTCTTTAACATCCTTCGATTTTAAAAAAATCGGCTTCATCACTCCCATCGGAGGAGTACTTCTTATTTCAGCCTGGGTTGTTTTATTATTTGACTTTTTAAAAAACAATAAAAAGAAAATATAAAACAAAAAAGGGTATTTAAAAATTAATTTATACTTTTACATCGAAACAAATAAAAACTAACTACAATTTTATGGACACTAACACCCTTTTTACGAAATCGATTTCGTTAGAAAAATTAGGAATTGAGAATGCCAAAATTCAGTATCAATTAACTCCAGATGAATTACACGATTTAACTATTGCTTTAGGTCAAGGTATAGAAAACTCAACTGGAGCCTTAGCCATCAACACGGGAACTTTTACAGGTCGCTCACCACAAGACCGTTTTATTGTAAAAGACAGTATCACAGAAGACAAAGTATGGTGGGGAAAAGTAAATATCCCTTTCGAGCCAGCTGCTTTTGATGCTTTATACAAAAAAATAACCGCTCACTTATCTAACAAAGAAATTTTTGTAAGAGATGCCTATGTATGTGCCGATTCAAATTATAAATTAAATGTACGCGTAGTAACAGAAACACCATGGGCAAACTTATTTTGCTACAACATGTTTTTGAGACCTAACGATGAAGAGTTAGAAAACTTTACTCCAGAATGGACTGTGGTTTGTGCTCCAAGTTTTGAAGCAGATCCAGCAATTGACGGAACACGTCAGAGTAATTTTGCTATTTTAGATTTTACTAAAAAAATTGCACTTATCGGAGGTACAGGGTATACAGGAGAAATGAAAAAAGGAATTTTCTCTGCATTGAACTTCATCTTACCTGTTTACAATAACACATTACCAATGCACTGTAGTGCCAATGTGGGTAAAAATGGAGATACTGCTATCTTCTTTGGTCTTTCAGGAACAGGAAAAACAACATTATCTGCCGATCCAGAAAGAAAACTAATTGGGGATGACGAACACGGTTGGACGAACGAGAACACTGTTTTCAACTTTGAAGGTGGTTGTTATGCGAAAGTCATCAACTTGTCAGAAGAAAATGAACCCGATATTTTTAGAGCCATCACTAGAGGGGCTATTTTAGAGAATGTTGTCTTTAAAGCAGGAAGCAACGAAGTAGATTTTGATGATGTTTCTATTACACAAAACACTCGAGTAAGCTACCCAATTACACACATTGACAATATTCAACCAGGATCTATTGGTAAAAATCCAAAGAATATTTTCTTTTTAACGGCTGATTCTTTTGGAATTATTCCTCCAATATCAAAACTTACTCCTGGTCAAGCAGCTTATCACTTTATATCTGGTTATACTGCAAAAGTAGCTGGAACTGAAGCTGGAGTAACAGAACCACAGCCTAATTTCTCTGCTTGTTTTGGTGCTCCTTTTATGCCTTTGCACCCAACAAAATATGCTGAAATGTTGAGCAAAAAAATGAAAGACGCCAATGTTACTGTATGGTTGATCAACACAGGATGGACAGGAGGTGCCTATGGAACAGGAAGCCGAATGAAATTGAAATACACTCGTGCTATGATTACAGCTGCCTTAAATGGTGAATTGGATGCGGTTCCGTTTGTAAATCATGACGTATTTGGAATTGCGATTCCACAAGAATGTCCAAACGTACCTGCTGAAATCTTAAATCCTAGAAATACTTGGGAAGACAAAGCATTATATGACGTAAAAGCGGTAGAACTAGCTCAAAAATTCAAAGCAAACTTTGAAAAATTCGAAGAATTTGCCAACGAAGAAATTCTGGCTGGCGCACCAAAAGCATAAGCATACCAAAACAAAACCAAAATAAACCAACCAAAACGAAAAGAGCTGTTCCGCAAAGAACAGCTCTTTTTTTTATTACAAACAAAGACCGTTATTTTTTATGCTTATCGATAGCTTCTTGAATGATTTTCCAATCATAAAAATGAAAGGTTTTTCCATTGCTCATAGCAACAAATAATCCTGTATCGAAAGGTTTCCCGAGATTAATAGCCGTAACATCTGCACCATCGCATTCTATGGTAGAAGTTGGTATTTCTGCTATTAGTTGATAATCGTTCGGATTGCCATTACTTCCTTCTCTTGGATACACCATAAAAGAATTGGCCTGTTGATTGGAAACCAAAATGTATCCCGTAGTAGCAGAAGATTTATATATGGCCATTCCTTCATTATCTGCTTTAAAATCCTTTTGTCCAAACAACGCTACTTCTTGATTGTCATTTAATGCAGGATCAGCTTTGTATTTTCGAATTCCAAATTGCTCGTCGCAGTAATAAACTGCTCCCAACTCGTTATCAACTGCAATGGCTTCGATTTCCTTTTTCCCGCTGTAAGCACCAAATTTACGCACCAATGTAGCTTCTACTTTAGCATTCGAAGTTCCCTTCAATTCATATTGCCATAAGTAAGAACCTGAAGTCCCAAATTTTCTACCTATAATGGCAAAAACAGCTTTATCTGATGGACGTGTATAGATCGCAATTCCCATTGGATCTCTCTCCAATTCCCCTTCAAAAACAGGAATACCACCGTTATCCAAAGGCTTCAAGTCGGGCAGGCTAAAAATGCGAATCTTATTCGTTTCACGCTCTGTTGTTACTGCTATATCAGTAAGTACACCACCAATCTGCAAACCATAAGCTATATCCACATTATTAGGTCTCTTGATGGTTTCTGATTTTTTTATGATTTTGCCTTGTAAATTAAACACATACAAACCACCATCAGTATCTTTGTCTGTACCAACAACAAGACTTTCTTTAGGATTTGTTGGATGAATCCAAATGGCTGGATCATCGGTATCATGCAGAACGGTTTCGGTTACTACTGTTGGTTTTAGTCCATCTTTTCGCAAAGGAGCTAATGAACTGGAACAAGAAATTGCAAATAAAGCAACAACTATCAAACTACTATATTTATTCATTTTATTTTTTTTATCAATATTAGCTAATCTTTAAAGAAAGTATCTAAATCTAATTTGCAGTAACAAAACGTAAAATAAACTTTAGATAAAACAAAAAAACTTATCCTACTTCAATATAATCCTAATCAACCAATCATATACATCGGATATTAGTAATAATGCTCAAAAATAGGAGATAAATTAAAAAAACAAACAGGAAAGACTTCCTGTTTGTTTAACAAAACACCTACTGACAACAAACTACAAGTCAAACTTCAACCCGAAGTTATATCGAGCTTGATAGTACTCGACTTGTTTGGTATTCGCAACCACACCTTGATAATAACGCAATGGTTGGTTGGTTAAATTATTCGCTTCTGCAAAAATTCGCAATTTAGAAGTTATCTTAAATGAGGCATTCGCATCTAAGAAAAACTGTTTGTCATAATAACTATCATTGTATGCCTCAGAACCTAATTCGTCTAAATAATCTGAGGTGAAATTAGTAGAAATTCTAGCCGAAAAACGTTTGTTTTCCCAAGATAAAGAACCGTTAAACATATGAGGTGCAGTTCCTGGTAAACTGATATTTTTACGTTCATTTCCTTCTTCGTCAGCAATTCCTTTGGCTTCTGAATTGGTGTAAGTATAATTCAAGTAGATACCAAATCCTTTCAAGAAAGCACCCGGTAAAAAGTCTAACTGACGTTGAAAAGCCACTTCAAAACCAAAAACGTTTACTTTGTCTCCATTTTTTGGCTGAATAAATGACCAATTTTCACCTGCTGGAATTGGATTTACCTGTCCCGGAAAATCTTTTGCAAACTTCTCGGTGGTATATTGATTATCACTAAAATTATAAATGAAATCGTCTAACTTTTTATAAAAAACACCTCCTGAAATGATCCCCACAGATTTGAAGTAATTTTCTACCATCAAATCATAATTATTAGAAAATGTTACATCCAAGTTTGGATTACCAGCAGCAATTTCTTTATCTGCCGCAATATTATTTACATAAGGCGCTAAGGCATAATAATCAGGTCTTGCCAAAGCAGTAGTAGCAGCCGCTCTAATTACCAAATCTTTGTTGGCTTTGTATTGCAAGGTTAAACTAGGCAAAAGATTAGTATACGAATTGGTAGTATTGATTTGACCTTCTAAAGTTTCTTCATCCAATACTCGGTTTCCTGTGTAGTCGATTTTAGTGTTTTCTACACGAAATCCAAGAACCATCGAGAGTTTATCATTAAAATCCTGATCCCATCTTAAGTAAGTTGCATAAATTTTCTCTTTGGCATTGTAATTTACCGTCAAAAACTCGGCTGGATCTTCTTCTTTATCAAACAATGAAGTATTGTTCAAATCTAATTTCCCTAAGTAAGCTGCCGATGCAAATGTTCCTGGGATGTATTTGGCACCCGGATTGAATCCTTTTCCATCAAAAGTAACCGTAGTAACATCAGTCAAAAGTTCCATTCCGCTTCCCACTGGCTCGTAGGCGAAAAAATTATTGTCTCTCGACTTTTCTTTAATTCTTAATCTCAAACCCGCTCTAAGTCTTCCTTTTTGCGAAGGAACTACCGTAAAAGGTACACGAATATTAATTTTGGCTCCAAACTCACTTTCGCTAGTGTCATCCGTATTTTCACTTACAGAATCAAATTTAAATTTATCATTAGATTCACCAGCAGTAGTTAATAATGGAAATTTACTTTCAGAAAAATCTTGAGTCATATCCACTCCTTTTTGGCGATACTCTATATATCGCTCCCCTGGACGGTATTCTCTTGCTTTAGAGTAATTGGCAGACCAATCTAAATCTAGAGTGGAATGAATCAAATGTTCTCCTCTTAATGAATAGTTTTGTACACGTTGATCTTCTAATCTACGATTATCATTTCTACTATTGTCAATTCCACCTTTGGTTTGGCGTTTTATTCTTCCTTCAAAATCGATAATTTTTTGGGTATCAACCGCGTCATAAATGGCTTCAATATCGTCATAAGTAGTTCTATATCGATTTTCTTTATCATCTCTCCAATTGTAAATGGCATTGGCAAAAATGGAGTTGTTATCATCAAATTTATAGTCTAAAGCCAAAGAAGAGCTTCTTCTAATTCTTTGTACATCATATTTTCTAATTTCTGCAGCTTGAAGAAATTCATTTCCAAATTCATCTTTTACCCATTCATTTTCGATATTATCAGATCCATAATCCACATTATTGTACGAAGCACTTAGAACTGCTCCAAGTTTAGCATCCAAAAAACGATTACCATATACAAAACCAGCAGTGTAACTACCTTTTTCACGAATAGGCAAATACCCGCCGGCCAATGTTGCAGAAATACGCTCTTTATTAGGTGTTGCTCTCGTAATTAAATTAACCGAACCACCAATGGCATCAGCATCCATATCAGAAGTAAGGGTTTTGTTTACCTCAATAGTAGAAATCATATCCGATGGAATCAAATCCATTTGCACATTACGATTATCTCCTTCGGCAGAAGGAATCCTGTCACCATTCAAACTCACTGAATTTAAAGATGGCGCCAAACCTCTAATAATAATATTTCTAGCTTCTCCTTGATCGTACTGCATAGTCACACCCGAAACTCTTTTTAAGGCATCACCAATATTAGCATCTGGAAAACGTCCTACTTGGTCAGACGAAATTATGTTACCAATGTTTTTATTGTTTTTTTGTTGGTTCAAAGCCTTTGCTTGACCTTTTAAGTTATCTCCAACTACTACTTCACTTAATTCTGTTCCTGCCGCTTTTAGGCTAAAATCACTAATCGTATTTTTACCTTCGTTAACTGTTACTTCATTAGTAAACGAAGCATATCCCATATATTTAATTTGAAGACTATAATTTCCTGGGGATACATTTAAAAATTCATAGCGTCCAGTATAATCAGTGACCGCATATTTATTCATACCAACTATTTGTACCAAAGCTCCAGGCAAAGGCAACTTATCATCGACATCAACAACTTTTCCAGAAATCACCCCTTTTTGGGCCTGAGAAAATAGAAAAGTAAAGAAAAACAGCAACAGTAATTTTGTTTTCATACAAGTATTTAATGGTTAAAATGCAAAATTAGTCTGAGTCATTTAACACAATTTTACGCAGGTTTTAATAATTTGTTACGATTCAACCTCACTAACCCCCTTTCGTAACACAACCCTAACGTCGTTATAACCTCGTCACAACACAACCATAACATCAGTACAAAATGAGTAAAAAAAATAATTGTAATTAAAATACAATCAACAATTTATGGTTGGAATCATTTTTGGCGTTAAATTTGTACTCATCAATCAAAAAATCAATCAATCATGTTACAATCCTTTTTTATTTTATGTTCAGGAGCTGACAAAAACCTGCTAGAAGGTTGCTCCCAAGGTGAAAAAACCAAATTTGTGGGTATTGGAGCCACCGTATTTTTTACAGCAGTTATGGCTTTTTTGGCGAGTGCCTATGCCCTATTTACTGTTTTCTATAGTGTATATCCAGCCATCGCGTTTGGACTTGTTTGGAGTTTACTTATTTTTAACTTGGATCGATTTATTGTATCGACCATTAGAAAGAGAGATAATTTTAGTGCCGAATTTTTGCAAGCCACTCCTCGAATTTTATTAGCAATTATCATTGCAATTGTCATTTCAAAACCCTTAGAAATTAAAATCTTCGAAAAAGAAATCAACACCGTTCTTTTGAAAGAGAAAAATGCGATGGCCTTGAAAAACAAAAAAGAAGTTGCTGCTTATTTCAAAACCGATTTAGATAAAAACAAAGCCGAGATTACCACTTTAAAAACCGAAATCAGTAAAAAAGAGAAAGAAGTCAATACCCTTTATGAAACCTATATTACTGAAGCCGAAGGAACAGCTGGCACCAAAAAACTAGGTAAAGGTCCCGTTTTTAAAGAAAAAATTACCAAACACGATTTATCTAAAAAAGAATTAGATACCTTACAAAAAACCAATCTAGCCAAAATTACCGTGCTAGAAAAAGAAAACAAAAAACTAGAAGCCGATTTAGACAAAAAGGTAACGCAAACCCAGCCCATTATTGATGGTTTTGATGGACTAATGGCAAGAATCAATGCGTTGAATAGTTTGCCTTGGTTGCCTTCATTTTTTATTATGTTGCTGTTTTTAGCCATAGAAACTTCGCCAATCATTGCCAAATTATTATCTCCCAAAGGCGAATATGATTATAAACTAGAAGACCTCGAAACTGCGCTGAAAGCGACAATAGAACAAGATAAATACCAACGTACTCTTTTGGTACAAACTAGCGCCAGTATGCACGACAAGGTATATGCGGATATTGCAGAAGACAAACGATTGTATGAATTGCAACGGAAAAATGCAACAGACCTACTAGAATTACAATCCAATACTTTTGTAGCAAAACAAAAAAGCACTTTATAATTCAATTAATTTCCATAAAAAAAACGTCCTTTTGGACGTTTTTTTTATGCGAATAGCAAACCTTTATTTACATCTGACTCAAGATTTCTTTCTTAAAAGCATCGTACTCGCCTTGTAGAATCAAACCGTTATCTAATAGCTTTTTATAGTTTTGCAATTTGGCAAACAATTCTTCTTGGTTTAGCCCAACATTGCTAGCTGCTGGTTCAGTCTCAATACTAAAACCTGCTTCATGAGTAGTAGTTGCAGGCATAATTTCAGCAAAATTGGTTACTTCTTCAGTTTCTACTTCTTCAACTATTTCAGCTTCTGCAATAGATTCCATCGCGATAGCAGAAGTTGCAGTGCCGTTTTTCAGAATATCCAATTGTTCTTTAGCATAGGTATAAATTTTGCGCGCTTGAATTTTTGGAATATAATCAATCGTTACTTGCAATTCTGTTTTGGTAGAAAAAGTAAACTCTGATCCTAAAATATTTTCTTTTACAAAAGCTCCATCTACCTCATCCCAAGTATAATCAATAAAATGCATTGAAAGTCCTAAGTTTTTTGGTTGGCAAATGATAATTCTTTTATTGGTCAAAACGATACTATCAGGCAAAACAGTCAAAGCTGGTTTTTTTTGTACGGCAATATAGCCTACCTCTTCGTTTTTCATTAAAATATCGTTGAGCTTGGCTGTAATTTTTTCTATTGCCTTTGGGTCTTGCTCTTCGTTTAAAAACTTTTTGATTTGTTCTTTCATTATAATACTATGTTACTAGAATAATTGTTTTTTTGTCTATTACAACCTTATTTAGGTCACTACTAAAATACCTTAACAAAAGTAATGCCTAAATTGGTTAGTCCATATTTGTGAACCATTACTTCACCAAAATATAATAATTATTAAAAGTAGTCGAAAGATTTTTTTTAAACAACGATTACTCTCAAAAATAAATCTTACAAAAAAATGACGTAATATCTTAATTTTTACTAACTTAGATAGAAATTATCCTCGAATCTTATGGAAGAGTTAAAAATTTTCATAGTTGAAGACGACCCTTTCTTTGGAGAAACTTTAAAATATCATCTAAAGTTAAATCCTGATTTCAACGTTTTTTTATTTGGGTCTGGAAGAGAATGTCTTAACAATCTACATCTAAAACCAGCAATTATTTGTCTGGATTTTGGTCTTCCAGATATTACGGGCGATGTATTATTTAAAAGAATAAAGGAAATCAACAACACTATTCCTGTCATTATTATTAGTGGCCAAGAAGACATTGAAGTCGCTGTTGATTTCTTAAAATCTGGAGCGATCGATTATATTGTAAAAAACAATCACACCAAAGATTTGCTTTGGAATTCGATTTTAAAAATCAAAGAAAATCGTAGTCTTGTTCAAGAAGTCGAAATTTTAAAAGAAAAATTAGAGCAGAAATTCAGTTTCGAAAAAACAATTATTGGGCAAAGTAGTGCGATCAAAAATGTGTTTACTAAAATAAACAAAGCACTAAATAATAATATTAATGTTTCAATAACAGGCGAAACAGGGACAGGAAAAGAAGTCGTGGCCAATGCCATACATTACAATTCCGACCGAAAAAACAAGCCTTTTATTGCTGTAAACATGGCCGCTATACCAAGAGAATTATTAGAAAGTGAATTTTTTGGTCATGAAAAAGGAGCCTTTACAGGTGCTACCGAAAGTAAGATAGGAAAATTTGAACAAGCCGATGGAGGCACTATTTTTCTAGACGAAATAGCCGAATTGGATTTAAATCTGCAAAGCAAGATTCTTCGCGTTTTGCAAGAAAGAGAAGTAGTTCGTCTTGGTGGGTCTGCCAAAATAAAATTTAATGCCCGACTCATTATTGCTACGCACCGAGATTTGGCACAAGAGGTAAAAAAAGGAAACTTTAGAGAAGATCTTTATTACAGAATCATCGGATTGCCGATTGAGCTTCCTCCGCTTAGAGAGCGAGAAAATGACACCTTACTTTTAGCTAAACACTTCATTGATTTGTTTGTAAAAGAAAATAAAATGTCTCCGCTTTTATTAACCAAGGAAGCCAAAGACAAACTCCTAAAATATGCCTTTCCTGGCAATATTCGAGAATTGAAATCTGTTATCGACTTGGCTTGTGTAATGTGTGATGGGAATGAAATTTTAGCAGATGACTTGAGTTTTAACAGCATCAATTCAAGCGATTTGTTTCTGTATCAGGATAAATCACTAAAGCAATATACCGAAGAAATTATTCTTTATTTTTTGAAAAAAAACAATAACGATGTCCTAAAGACTGCAAAAAAACTCGATATAGGTAAGTCTACCATTTATAATCTTTTACAAAATGCAGAATTAAAAAAATAATCGATATGAAAGTAGCTTCATTTATGTACGAAAATAATGATTTTATCAAAACAATCAATGAAGAACAGCTATTAGTAGAAGAGGCAAATTTAGTTATTGGTTTTGGCACTAGCGCTTTAGTCTCAGATGTACATAACTACACCGCTATTCGGGAGAAATTTCCCAATGCTATTTTAGCAATTGCTTCATCGGCAGGCGAAATATTTGGAAAAGAAGTTTTTGATAACTCGATTTCATTAATAGCAATGCAATTTGAGGACACAAAAATTGCTACATCAGAAGTCAGTATCGAGGAATATAGCAACAGTTTTGAAGCAGGTAAAGCACTTGTTAAACAATTTCAAAAGGAACAATTAAAACTAATTTTTGTACTCTCGGATGGCAAAAAAGTAAACGGAAGTGAACTAGTAAAAGGAATTAATGAAGCTACAGAAAATAAAGTTTTGGCCACTGGTGGTTTAGCTGGCGATGGTGCCAAATTCGAAAAAACATATGTTGGGCTAAACCAATTACCAAGTTCTGGTAAAATCATAGCCTTAGGTTTTTATGGTGATAAACTACAAGTTTCGCATGGCTCGATAGGTGGCTGGGACAGTTTTGGATTAGAACGCACAGTAACCAAATCAAACAAGAATGTTCTTTATGAACTTGATGACATAAGCGCACTAGATTTATACAAAACCTATTTAGGGGAATATGCACAAGACTTGCCTGGATCTGGGTTGCTGTTTCCCCTTTCCATAAAAATCAACGACAAAGACGATGTTATTGTACGCACTCTATTGTATATAGACGAACAAAAAAAATCGATGACTTTTGCAGGAGATATTCCTCTTGGCAGCAAAGTACGTTTTATGAAAGCTAATTTTGACAAACTTATTGATGCCGCCAGTGATGCTGCCAGCGATTGCTTAGAGATGAATAATACTCCTCCAAAACTAGCCTTATTGATAAGCGGTGTTGGAAGAAAAGTGATCTTAAACAATCGAATTGATGAAGAAGTAGAAGCCGTTTCAGACATTTTCAACAATACCACTGTATTGACTGGATTTTACTCTTATGGCGAAATTTCCCCATTACATCCCTACTGGGGCTGTGCATTACACAATCAAACCATGACCATAACTTGTTTAAATGAACTTTGATTTATGGCTACACTTCACAAACTCCTATTAAAACAAATCAACAAACACTTTCCTTTGGATTATATGAAAAATCCATCTGTATTGGCTTTTTTGAATGCGGTAAACGATTCTTATACAGCCTATGAGAGAGATAGCGACTTAATGAATCACTTGTTTAAAGAAAGTGAAAAAGAATACAACAAAATCAATCAAAATTTAAAAAAGGAACAAGAACTTAAACAACAATCTATTTCGAATTTATATGATAGTTTAGAAGCCCTAGATGAAGACTACAAAAGCAGTAAAACTGAGGATGGAGTTGATGATATCTTATTCATCTCAAAATACTTAAACCATCAAATTGAAAACAGAAAAAAAACCGATAAAAATCTTGCACATACCGTTGAACTCTTAAAAACTTTGTTTGCCAACTTGCGCTCAGGCATATTGGTTGGAGACCAAAACAACAAGATACTTTTTACCAATGATTTGTTCTGCAAAATGTTTTCAATCAACGCAAAACCAGACGAAATTATTGGTTTAGACTGCACTAAATCTATCGAACAATCCTCTCATTTATTTAAAAACCCTGACGCTTTTAGTGATAGAATAGCCCAAATCTTGTTGGAAAGAGAAGTCGTAGAAAAAGAAGTATTAGAAACAGTTGAAGGCCGTTTTTTTGAACGTGATTTTATTCCAATCTACAGAGACAATCAATACAATGGACATCTCTGGAAATATACCGACGTGACGCTTCGAATAGAAAATCATATTCTATTAGAAGAAAGTGAGGAACGTAGCAGAATAGTAATGGACTCCTCGCTAAATGCCATTATAACGGTTGATGCTAAAGGAAGAATTACGTTTTGGAACAATCAAGCAACGACAACATTTGGATATTCATCCAAAGAAGTTTTAGGCAAAGTCTTTACTGAATTCGTAATTCCTCCGCGAGACAAAACATACTGGGAACGCGCTATCAATCAATATTTAACTGAAGGTTATAATGAATTTTTGAATAAGCAAGTAGAACTCATTTGCGTACATAAATCAGGAATCGAGTTTTTGGCCGAAATCTCAATTATACCAATTACTCAAAACGGCGCAACGTTTTTCTGTGCTTTCCTGCAAGATATTTCCAAAAGGAAAGAGGCAGAAAATCAACTATCAGAAAATCTAGTGCTACTAAAAACTCTTTTGGCCAATCTACAATCCGGAATAATGGTAGAAGATATGGATCGAAAAATTGTATTTACCAATCAGCTTTTTTGTAACATGCGAAATATCACCCTTTCACCAACCGAAATGATAGGAAAGGACTGTAGGGAATTAATTAATAATACTAAGTTGCTCTTTAAAAAAGAAAGAGAATTTGTGGATCGTGTAAATGAAATACTAACTAAAAAAGAAATCGTTATTAGCGAATTGATTGAAGCGAAAAACAATAAATTTTATGAAAGAGATTACATTCCCATTATTATTGATGAACAATACAAAGGCCATCTTTGGAAATATACTGATGTAACACTCCGAATTCAAAATCAAAATTTACTAGAACAAAGCGAAGAACGCAACCGGAACATCATGAATGCTTCCTTGAATGCTATAATTATTATTGACAAAAATGCAAGAATTACATTTTGGAATTCCCAAGCCGAATATATTTTTGGATGGAAAAAAGATGACGTTTTAGGAAAAAAGTTAACCGAAACAATTATACCAAAACAACACCATAATGGTCACAACATTGGTATGAAACAATATTTTGCCAATGGCGAAGGTCCTGTATTAAATAAAAACATTGAGTTACCAGCCATTAACCAAAATGGAGAGGAATTCCCTGTAGAAATCGCTATTATCCCAATAAAAGAAAATGGAGAACTCTTTTTTTGCTCTTTCATACAAGACATTTCCGAAAGAAAAAAAGCAGAAAATAAACTCAAATACCAAGAAGAAAAGTACCGCAATATTATTTCTAATATGAACCTCGGACTGATTGAAGTAGATAATGATGAAATAATTCAGTTTGCGAATCAGAGTTTTGCTGCAATGTCTGGCTATGATCTTAAGGATTTAATAGGTAAAAATCCATCAGAAATTTTTGTGTTTGGTGAGAATGTAGACAAGATGCAATACAAAAAAGAATTGCGTAACCAAGGTGTTTCAGATGTCTATCAAATCCCTGTAAAAAATAAAAGTGGTGAACTCAAATGGTGGGCCATAAGCGGGGCACCTAATTATGACGATCAGGGTAATTTGATAGGTTCAGTAGGAATTCATCTTGATATAACCGATCAAAAACAACTCGAAATTGATCTCAAACAACAAAAAATAAGAGCAGAAGAAGCCTCAAAAGCTAAAGAAGTCTTCTTAGCCAATATGAGCCATGAAATACGAACACCACTCAACGCCATTATTGGCTTTTTGAGAGAATTGAGCAAACAAGAATTAACAGATTTACAAAAAAAATACATTGATAATAGCTCCATTGCTTCTAAACATTTATTGGCAATCTTAAACAACATTTTAGATATTTCAAAAATCGAGGCAGGTGAAATGGAACTTGAAAAAGAAGACTTCATTTTTGCTGAATCAATTGATAAAATCATCAATATATTACACCCTTTAGCAAATCAAAAAGGACTCCGATTAACTGCTATAATTGACCAAAATATCAGTGCTGTATTTAAAGCAGATTCATTAAGAATAGAACAAATTCTTTTTAACTTAGTTGGCAATTCCTTAAAATTTACCAACAAAGGAAAAATCGATTTGAAATGTGAAGTCATAACGGATCATGCTAATTTTCAGAAAATCCTAATCAAAGTTATCGATACAGGAATTGGAATGGATCAAAAATACACAGAAACCATTTTTAACAAATTTTCTCAAGAAGATAAAGCTATTACTAGAAAATTTGGCGGTACAGGTTTAGGAATGGCTATAACTAAGGAATTGGTGTGTTTAATGCATGGAGACATAAATATAGAAAGCGAAAAAGGAGTAGGTACTACTTTTTTTATCACGCTTCCTATAGAAAAAGGAAATCCAAAAAAAGTAAAACAAAACAATAAAGAACTCAATGTAAACATATCCGGGCTGTCCATTCTATTAGTAGAAGACAATAAAATGAACCGAATGGTCATTCAAAACTCAATGCAGTATTTTAATTGTTCGGTAACCGAAGCAGAAAACGGAATTGAAGCACTCGAACTTTTGAAACACAAAGCCTTTGATATTATCTTGATGGACATACAAATGCCAGAAATGGACGGAATAGAAGCAACCAAAATTATAAGAAACGAATTTAAACTCAACATCCCTATTATTGCTTTGACCGCCAATGCCTTCAAAACAGAAATTGAAAATTGCAAAAAAGCAGGTATGGATGACTATGTAACAAAACCTTTTGATGAATTTTTATTGATAGAAACCATTGCTAAACTCACTGTAAACCTCCCCAAAAACAATTCATCAATTAAAAAAACAGAAAGCGATCCCAATATTTACAACCTATCGGTTCTGAAAAAATTGAGTAGAGGGAATGAAGATTTTGTAGAAAAAATGATTGCCATATTTGTGGAGCAAACCTATCAAGTTCTCATGGATTTAGATATTGCATTACAAGAAAATAACTTTATTCAAATAGGCCGTTTGATACACAAAATAAAACCAAGTATAGAAAGTCTAGGAATTAGCAGCATCTCAACCGAAATTGCAATGTTAGAAAAAAAAGCAAAAAAAACGGCAAACAGAGAAGAAATAGTGGCTTTGCTTCATAGTATAAAACCCATTTTAAAGCTAGCCATTACGCAACTTCAAAAAAACGAGTTAAAAGAATAACTTTATTGGAATAGTTTTCCACATTTTGGAAAAAAAAGAAATACAAAAAAGCACCAAGTCCTTTGTTTACTGGGGTTGATTCTTTTGGCTCGAATTTGGCACAAGCATTATAAAAATAACTATATCATGGAAAATCAAACCCAATTCAAATTCTTTATTGTAGACGACGATATTTTTTGTGCCAATGTGTATGATCAATATTTAACTAACCTAAACTTCAATGATATTACTTATTATAGTAATGGAAATGATTGTTTGAATAATCTCAATCAAAATCCCGACATCATTTTTTTAGATTACAACATGGATGATCTAACAGGATTTGAAGTATTAAAAAAAATAAAACGCTATAATTCTAACATTTATGTTGTGATGGTTTCAGGCCAAGAAAATATCAAAACCGCATTAGATGCCATAAAATATGGGGCTTTTGACTATGTAACCAAAGACTCTTTTGTTTGTGATAAAATGACAAGTATCATTAACAAAATTAGTCAAGTAAAAACAAACCTTAAAAAAGGAAACCCAACACTATTCAATCGTCTTGTAAGTATATTTTAAATTTCAAAAAGGATACACGACTTGAAAATACCGATGCATATAGCTTAACAAAACCGATGCTAAAGTAGTGCCAACCTATTTGAAACTAAAATAGAAACACTATCAAAACAAAATTTACTTTAAATGCCGTTTATGAATAGCAGATTATAAAAATGCAAAAAAACCTTCCTGTTTACACAAAGATAATTTTAGTCTTTTTTCTAGAAATGATTGAAAAATTCGCGTCTTTGAGTTTTATGGCAATCAAAAGCCATCAAAACTTTACATGACTATCCGTAACTCATACCAACAGTCTAAATAATGACAATATACTTTGCGTCTCTGCGCCTTTGCGTGAAATTGGGCTCGCAAAGTCGCGAAGACGCAAAGATCAGAAAGGATCATATTTGTGAAAAACATCCAACAACTAATTTATTCTTTGAAATGGTACTAGTCACGGATAGTCATAAAACTTTATGCCAAGAAGGTCAACTGTTATAGTAAAACACCTTACCTTAATTTTTTCTGAAAATATTTTGCACACCAACTCCCAATAGAGCCACGGATACAGCAATTGTTTCTTGCAAAAATGTAAAAAAAGACAAATATGTAACTACAATTATACTGTCTGCTTTAACGATAACTTTTGCTTAATCAATACAAACTGTGGCATTTTTTTGTGCATCCGTAACGCAAACTGAGAATGTTTTCTTCGAATATCGAAGCGACTACTTTTGTAAATCGTGCACCGATACAGCTGCTTCTAATTTTATTGCTTTCATCACAAAAAAGCCAACATAACTTTTACCAGTAATCCAATAACAGCCATCAAGCTGCTTTGGGTTACTAGGGTTTGTTATACAACTCGTTTTGCGATGGGAATTTGGGGTAATGAAAAAATTCTTTTCCATTTTAGCTTTTGAACATACTATAAAGTAATGCAGCTGATATTCATTGGAGTTCTGATTTCGATAATCAAATTCGTATACCCAAATTGGCTTTTTTGCGAATGTAATTATGAGAGCTTATTCTAACTAATGGTCAATCTCTCTACTCGCTTTAAAAGTAATACCCGCCTTATTACAACTCAAAAACTATTTCTCAAAAAAAGAGGACCAAATTGGTCATTTTAAAAATTTCCAAAAAGAGATTATTTTTCCAAATTATGGAAAAAAACAAAAATTAAGAACACTTCAAAATGCTGTAAAATAGCGTTTTTTTGCCTTTTGGCATGATTTTCCAAATAGCTTTACTATAAAAAACTATTACGATGAAAACTATTTTAAATTTAACTGGCTATGATTTCTCTCCAAACAAAATAACTGGAGACGAAGAAAGTATTCAACTATCGTATATCACTAATCGAGATGGTTCTCCACGATGGATTTGGAACTCAGAAAATACGGAACCTTTGTTCTTAAAATTTTACAATGTAAGTCGTAAAGGTTCTTGGTTTTTTAAAAAATTGATTCAAACCATTTTTGCGGTACAATTACAACATCTTTTTTTCAAACAAAAAAAATGGTTTTACACAGTTAACGAAAATCTACTTTTTGATTGTAAAAGCAATTGGGCGTTGTTTACCGGTACAAAAAGCTCAAACAATAAAGCTGTTTTGTATGCCAACAAAACTTTCTATAAAATTGCTTGCACCGAAAATGCATTACCATTAATCAAAAACGAATATAATATCTTAAAAGAAATTCAAAAATCAGCAAGAGGATTTTCAACCCCTTTTGTTCGAATGGTCAATAACAAAATCATTCAACTTTCTGACGTATCCGAAAATGGTAAAAAAGCCACCAAAATCACCGATACCCATTTAAAAATATTACAAGAAATGTCTTTGATCAAAAAGCAAACGATTGAAGTAGAAAATTGGACTTGGTATAAACAATTAAAATCTGATTTTAGCACTATTGAAGACTCTAGAATTCCTCAAAACTTAGTACGTAAATTAGAATTTCTTTTGAATTCAGCAACCAAAAAACAACAAGTAACAATTGGTTTTTCACAAGGCGATTTTACTCCCTGGAATCAATACCTGCAAGAAGATACAATTGCATTATATGATTGGGAATTGGCACGAGCTGACCAGCCTTATGCTTTTGATTATTTTCATTTTGTTATTCAGCAGGGTGTTTTGGTAGATAGAAAAAAATGGGCAACAATATATAATGAACTTAAAGAACAATGTGTGGATAGCCATGGAAATTGTCTCTTCGATCACGATTTAGAGGCCTTCAAGAATCAACTCAAATGGTACTTATTGACCAATTGTATGTACTCTCTAAAACTTTATGCTGAGCAATCAGAATGGCATACTCAAATCTACCGATTATTAAAAATTTGGAATGAAGCTTTGGATGTATTCTTTGAGGAAGAAAAAGCACCAAGAGAATTAGTAATCATGGAAGTTTTTGATAGCATTCAAAATATTGAATATGGCGCACTAAAATTTCCAAATTATGCTCCCGAAAATTTAAGCGAAGGTTCAGATATTGATCTGGTTATCGAAAAAAAAGAAGCAATAAATTTATTAGAATTTCTTAAAAATCATCATTTAGTGAGCCGAGTTTCTGTTCAAAAAAAATCATTCATGTATGCACTTCAAGCTGTTCTTGTAGACGAAAGCATCTTGTCTATTGATTTGATTTGGCAACTTAAAGTTCGAAATTTAGAAATCATGAATGCACATGAGGTATACAAAAACAATCCCCTATCACCATTCGGAATTAAGCAAGCACGGGCTATAGATTCGGCTAGGTTTACCGCTTTATATTATTTATTAAATCACAACAAAATCCCTAGCCTTTATTTGCACTATTTACCGTTATTAGAAAAATCACAAAATGTTTTGGATTTGCAAATCACGTATTGCATCAAAAACAATTTTAACGACCAATCAAAACTAGTACAATTCATCAAAAAAAATCCAAAGAATCAATCGTTTTTATATTTTAAAAATAGCACTTCCTATACACTAGACATCATAAAAAGCTTTACTAAAAACAATGCTAGCACCAATATCGTATCTGGATCAGACACAAAAAAAAATTTAACAATAGAAGAATACTTAATGCTTAGCCAAAACTAAAATTTAGTGTGTCTGAACAAAGTTATATCATGATATCAGAACTATTTCTTTATATAGTGCTACAAAATATCCGCATTTACAAAACCTTGTTCTACTTGTTCATAACAGCATGAACTCCTGTACTAAGTAATTCTTTTTTGAAAGTCTATAAATAAATCTAAAAAAATGAAATGAAAATAACCAATAGTATACAAATAAATAAATCCGTGATACATTTCTTAATTATGAGAACAATATTTAGTTATATTTGTTTCAAATCAATCTAAGCCACATATGATTCGATTATATCCAAACGAACAAGTTAAAGAATTCGACGTACACGAATCCTTACAATTGCGTTATGCAATTACCAGCCGAGGAAGGCTCATTAGTTTTAAAGACCGAATTGAAGAAGGTCGCGAATTAAAAGGAAGCATGATAGATGGCTACCGTATTTTTCGCTACAAAGTCAATTCTGGTGAAAAACCAGCCAACCGACATCTCTTTTTTTACAAACTCATTGCGGAGCATTTTATCCCAAAACAGTCCGAAGATCAAGTTCACGTACTACATTTAGATTATGTTCGTGATAATGACACGCTTCGCAACCTGAAATGGGCGACACGCGAAGAATTTTTGGAGCACAACCGAAAAAGTCCACACGTGATTCAAGCAAGAAAAAATTTGCTAGAACACAACATCAAATCTGATGGTAGAAAATTGACGGTGACCAAAGTGATGCGCATCAAAAAAATGCTACAAAATCCCAACAGAAAAACTAGG
>CAUPCW010000024.1:0-36670 GCA_963509895.1 uncultured Flavobacterium sp. | reverse complement strand
GCGTCGCTTTGCCGATAACAAATTGATGGTCAACTCACACGAATGTTCGCACCCAACAGGCTACAGCCGAACCTATCCCAACTACATCGCGGCCGAATCAGCTCGTGGGAACGAATTCAACGCTTGGAGCAACGGAAATCCGCCAGCGCACGAAACCATTTTGCCTTTCACGCGTCAGTTGGGCGGCCCTATGGATTACACCCCGGGGATTTTTGAAATCAAAATGAGCTACTACGATAAAAACAAGACAGAGCAAGTGCACACCACTTTGGCGAAGCAATTGGCCTTGTACGTGACGCTGTATTCTCCCTTGCAAATGGCGGCTGACTTGATTGAAAACTACGAGAAATATCCCGATGCTTTTCAGTTCATCAAAGACGTGGCGATGGATTGGGACGAGAGTTTGTATCTAGAAGCAGAACCCGGCGATTATCTTACCGTGGCCAGAAAAACCAAAGGCAAAGACACTTGGTTCCTAGGCGCCATCACCGATGAAAATGCCCGAACCACCGAAATCAAATTGGATTTCCTGACCAAAGGCAAAAAATACAAAGCCATCATTTACGAAGACGCCAAAAATGCACATTGGGAAAAAAATCCAATCGCTTACACCATCAAAACACAAGTGGTAACATCGGCTAGTAAACTCAAACTGCAATTAGCCGCTGGGGGAGGAACCGCCATTAGTTTCGAACCACTGCCTTAATTTTTAGGAGCAGACGTAAGCGGAGCACCTCACGAGTCGTCCCGCTCTCCGCTCTATCTTTTTCACAAAAAAAACCTAGTAGTAACCCACTACTAGGTTTTTTTGTAAAAAAGGATGCCGCTGCGATCGGGTCTAGGCGAGACGACTTATTTTCATAAGAGGTTTTGTTTAAAAACCAATTAGAAAATAAAGTATCACTTTACCAACCTGCAAGGGCTTTTTCTAGACCTTTTAGGTTTTTTATAATTAGTTCTTATACCTACAAGTTTAAAAAAACCTTGCAGGAAATCCAAAAAAATATTGTTTAATGCTAAGGGATTAATAACAAAACGGTTTAAAAAACAACGAATCCAATACAACGTATTAAAAAAACAACGGATTAAAATCCGTTGCTACAAAATGTTTCGTTCCTACGGAACTTGTACATTCGATAGAGAGCTGTAGTCTCGACACATTTTGTAGGGCTGGACTTCAGTCCAGTCCTTCAGTTTCAGTCTAGTTTCAGTATACACCTACAAGGTCTTTTTCGAGACCTTGTAGGTTTTTTATAATTAGTCCTTATACCTACAAGGTTAAAAAAAACCTTGCAGGAAATCCAAAAATATATTGCTCATTGCAACGGATTAAAAACACAACTAATCAAAAACACAACGTATTAAAATCCGTTGCTACAAAATGTTCCGTTCCTCCGGAACTTTTACATTCGATAAAGAGTCGTAGACTCGGTACATTTTGTAAGGCTGGACTTCAGGCCAGTCCACGCACAGCGTAAAAGCGAAAGAGCCGAAGGCTCTAAAAACCTAAAACCTAAAACCTAAAACCTAAAACCTAAAACCTAAAACCTAAAACCTAAAACCTAAAACCTAAAACCTAAAACCTAAAACCTAAAACCTAAAACCTAAAACCTAAAACCTAAAACCATTTTTTAAACAATCTACCTCATAATTCATAAACTTTCCCGAAATTGCCGCCAACTATAATGTTCCAAAACCAACCTATAACTATGAAGAAAACTTTTTTTACAGCCCTATTGTTAAGCCTTGGAGGAGTCGTTTTTTCTCAAACATCAGACGAATTGCAACTCAAAGCCATTTACCAATCGGCATTGACCAAGGGGCAAGGCTACCAATGGCTGGATCATCTTTCTAACCAAATCGGACACCGTTTATCAGGATCGGACAATGCTGAAAAAGCAGTACAATATACCAAAGCACAGCTAGAAACCTTAGGGTTAGATAGAGTATTTTTACAGGAAGTAATGGTGCCAAAGTGGGTGCGTGGTGCTAAAGAAACCGCTTATATCAAAGATGGAAAAAACAAAATTGAAGTGCCTATTTGTGCTTTGGGCGGATCGATTGCCACACCTAAAAAGGGTTTGCTAGCGCCCGTAATCGAAGTGCATAGCATCAAAGAATTAGAAAGCTTAGGAACGGCTTTAAAAGGAAAAATTATCTTTTATAACCGTCCAATGGAGGCAGAATACATCGAAACCTTCAATGCTTACGGACATTGTGTGGATCAGCGTTCTTCTGGCGCGAGAGAAGCGGCAAAGTATGGTGCCGTGGGAACGATTGTACGTTCTATGAATTTGCGTTTGGATGATTTTCCACATACCGGTAACCAAAGCTACGGCGACTTACCGCAAGCACAATGGATTCCTACAGCAGCCATCAGCACCAATGGTGCTGAGTTGTTGAGCAAGAAGTTAAAAGAAAACCCACAGCTGCAATTTTATTTTAAGCAATCCTGTGAACAAATGGCCGATGTGTTGTCTTATAATGTGGTGGGCGAATTGAAAGGAAGCGAAACCCCTGAAAACATTATGGTAGTGGGCGGTCATTTGGATTCTTGGGATTTAGCCGATGGTTCTCACGATGATGGAGCAGGAGTGGTGCAAAGCATGGAAGCCTTGCGCATTTTGAAACAGCTGAATTTTAAACCCAAAAATACGATTCGTGTAGTGTTGTTTATGAACGAAGAAAATGGCAACCGCGGAGGTAAAAAATATGCAGAATTGGCACAAACCAATAAAGAAAATCATGTTTTTGCTTTAGAAAGCGATTCGGGAGGCTTTTCGCCGAGAGGTTTCTCATTCGAATGCAATGACGAGGAGTTTGCTAAATTTAGCAGTTGGAAAGGGTTATTTGAACCTTATTTGATTCATAGTTTTGTAAAAGGACATAGCGGAACAGATATTGGGCCACTGGCATCCAAACATATCATCAAAGCAGGACTAAAACCCGATTCTCAGCGCTATTTTGATTACCATCATGCGGCCAACGATACCTTTGATGCCATCAACAAAAGAGAATTGGAATTGGGAGCAGCTACTATGGCTTCTTTGTTGTACTTGATGGATCAAAAAGGCTTGTAAGATGAAACCCGCTGAAGCGTATATTTTTAATCAGCCGCACTTGTACCAAAGTATTATGTTGCATTTACTTCAGGTGATTCAGCAACAACTACCTGAAAGCGAAGTGTTGTTCAAATGGGGAATTCCTTATGTGTATTATAAGAAGAAGCCTTTTTGTTATTTGGCGCCCAACCATAAGAAATGCTTTGTGGATTTGGGTTTTGCCAAAGGATTTCAATTGCAACGCAATCAATCAGAGTTAGTGGACGAAAAACGAAATACCGTAAAATCGTTACGCTACACTAGTTTAGAAATCATAGACCACAAAGTTTTGCTCGATGTACTGGCCGAAGCCATAGATTTATATTAACGAAAAAGTCCTCGAAATGCTCGAGGACTTTTTTTGTTATCATTGTCCCTAATGGACTTTTTGATATTATTTAATTTCTTTTTCTTGGCTTTCTTTACGCTCTAATAAAGCCATATAAAAACCGTCAAATCCAGATTCAGAAGCCAATATTTTATGGTCTTTGATAAAAGTGAATTCTTTTCCGATGTCTGTGGTTAAAAAACGTTTCACTTGTTCTTGATTTTCAGAAGGTAAAATGGAACAAGTAGCATATACTAGTTTTCCACCTGGTTTTACAATCTTCGAATAACTTTCTAAAACCTCCGACTGTACTTTTCGGATATTATCGATAAACTCCGGTTGTAATTTCCATTTAGCATCAGGGTTTCTTTTTAAAACGCCAAGTCCACTGCATGGCGCATCGATTAAAACTCTATCGGCTCTTTGGTGTAATTTTTTAATGACTTTTGTAGAATCAATAATGCGGTACTCGATATTAAAGGCACCGTCTCTTTTGGCTCTTAGTTTTAATTGTTTTAGTTTGCTTTCGTACAAATCCATGGCAATTAATTGTCCTTTGTTTTCCATCAAAGCGGCAATATGCAATGTTTTTCCACCCGCACCCGCACAAGTATCCACTACACGCATTCCGGGTTTTACATCTAGAAAAGCGGCTACAAGTTGCGAATTAGCATCTTGAACTTCAAATAAACCTTCTTTGAAAGCATCGGTCAAAAACACATTAGCTCTTTCTTTTAAGACTAAAGCTTCTGGTTGATCCTTCAACATTTCGGTATCAATGTTTAAATCCATTAAGATGGCTCTTAATTTTTCTCGGGTGGTTTTCAAAGTATTTACCCTTAGGACCACTTTTGCCGGTTGGTTTTGAGCGGTAATTTCTTTGGACCAAACTTTTTCTCCTAGTTCTTTAATACCCACTTCGTCCATCCAATCTGGAATCGATTCTTTGAATGTTCTAATTTTGGAAAGTTCATCAAAACGTCCTTTGATTTTACGCTCTGGAGTGCCTTCTAATTGTCTCCAATCTGGAATTGGATATCCTCTTAAAACCGCCCAAACAGCAAAAATTCTCCAAAGGTTATCTCTATCGAAGGGTTCTTTTACTTCGGCAATCTCGGCATATAGTCGTTTCCAACGTACAATTTCGTATATAGTTTCAGCAACAAATTTTCGGTCGGAACTTCCCCAACGTTTGTCTTTTTTTAAAGAGCGGGCAACTACTTTATCGGCATATTCTCCTTCATTGAATATGGCATTTAAAGCATCAATAGTAGTATAAACTAAATTTCTGTGTAATCTCATTTTGAATAATTGAACTGCAAAGGTACTATTTATTGATTGAATGCTAAATTTTTAGTTGGGATTGTTTTTATAAACCAAAAAAGCACTGCAAAAAACAGTGCTTTTATAAAGGTATATATGGTTATTTATTTCACTCTTGTTAGTCCTAAACTTTCAGGAGCGTGAAGTACCATTGGGAATTTTTCAATTTTTACAGAACTACTATCCAATCCAAAAGCACTTTCTTCTGACAAACTTAGTTTTTTGATTAAGAAATAAGAGTTCATGATAATTTTTTCATGCCATAATAAATCAGAGTCGTTAGATAAGAATTTTTCGGAAAGCACAAATTTGAAATCACCTACAATATTGTTTTTGTTTAAAGATTCGTATCTGCTGGTAACATCTACTTCTCCTTTTTTTACCATATCAATGATTACTTCACGGAACATTAGATTTATTTTAGTAGGTTCTCTAAAGCCAAGATTAAAATCTACTCGGTACAAATCGTCTTTTACAATTTCGGTTACTTTGTATTCCTTTTTGTAAGGTTCATTAAGAACGTTTACATGAACAAACCAATAGATATCAGCTCTTTTGGGTCTTTTTTGAAGGATAGAATAAGTGACTTTTTCTTCAATTTCATCTACTCGGCCTGCATTGGTCATATACACCAAGTGGGTGGCATATTTTGGGATAGATAAGTCATTACTTAATTCCACTAATACTTTTTTGAAATCTTCAATTTTGACAATCTTAGTGTATATTTTGTTGATTTTCTTGGCCAAATACCAAATGGTCATCACTATAATTAAAAGTATAGCTATAAACAAAGTAACATAACCGCCTTCGGCAAATTTTGTAATGTTAGCGGCTAAGAAACTGAACTCTATAATCAGATAAATGGTAATCAATGGCACGAAAAAATACCATTTTACGCGTTTCATGATTAAGTAATAGTTGAGTAAAATAGTAGTCATGATCATGCAAAGGATAATCGCTAGGCCGTAAGCATGCTCCATGTTACTAGATTCTCTAAAATGTAATACTATGCCAATACATCCTACTAACAAAAGCCAGTTAATCGAAGGTATGTATAGCTGTCCTTTTAATTCTGTAGGATATTTAATTCTTACTTTTGGCCAGAAATTGAGTCGCATGGCTTCATTTATAAGAGTAAATGAACCACTTATTAAAGCTTGAGAAGCAATAACGGCTGCAAGTGTAGCTATGACAATACCAAAAGGTTGGAACCAACTCGGCATAATCAAATAAAATGGATTTCCATTTTCCCCAGCTAAAGTTTGTAACGATACTCCTCCATGTTGAATTAGATACGCAGCTTGACCAAAGTAGTTTAAAACCAGGGCTGTTTTTACAAAAATCCAACTGATTCTGATGTTTTTTCTTCCACAATGTCCCATGTCGGAATACAAAGCTTCGGCTCCTGTTGTACATAAAAATACAAATCCTAATACAAAAAAGCCATCAGGATGAATAGAAAGTAAATGATAGGCGTAATAGGGGTTTATCGCTTTAAAAACTTCTGGATGGGAACTGATTTGAATCGAACCTAAAATGGCTAGCATTAAAAACCAAATGGTCATCATTGGAGCAAAAAACTTACCCACTAACTTGGTCCCAAATTGTTGTATGGTAAACAGAATAAACAAAATTCCAATGACAATAGGAACGGTATTAATTTCTGGATTAAAAGTTTTGATTCCCTCTACTGCTGACGACACGGATATCGGTGGGGTTATAATTCCATCGGCAAGCAATGCGCTACCACCAATAATGGCTGGAACGATTAGCCATTTAATTTTTGTTTTTTTTACAAGTGCATAAAGTGCGAAGATTCCACCTTCTCCATGATTATCTGCACTTAGGGTAAGGATTACATATTTTAATGTAGTTTGTAGAGTTAGCGTCCAAAACACACAAGAAACTCCTCCTAAAACAACATCTGGGTCAATAATGTGTTTGCCAAGTATGGCTTTCATTACATATAGCGGTGATGTCCCAATATCACCATAAATGATTCCTAATGAAATCAATAAACCACCTAACGTTAATTTACTGTGTAGGTCTTTGTGCGATGTGCTCATGGATAATTTTTAAAAAACTGCTCCAAATTTACAGTTTTTATATAAAATAAAGGATTTAATTATTAAAAATAACTAAAAAAACACGACATATTTGCCGTGTCTTAATTTTGTTGTTTTCAATGTTAATTTCTTCTGTTTCCACTCCTACTTTCTCTTCCATCATTTGATGGAGTTTCTACTCTAGCATTACTTTTATTGGACTCAGTTCTTCTGTTTTCTGTAGCTTGTGGTGTTCTTTGCTCTGTTCTTTGAGGGGTGTATTCTCTAGAATTAGAAGAGTTTGAATAATTTGAAGTTCTATTTGATGCTACACCTGAATTAGGAGTGTCGTTTCTATTACTTCTGCTACTTTCAGAATAGTTTCTGGTTGATTCTACTCTTACTGGTGCTGTTACTCGAGATGAATTTTCGCTATAGTCATTGTTATTTATTGATGAATTAGTTGGACGATTGTCCGCATATCTTCTTGAAGTTTCAACTTTAGTTTCAGTATTATTTCTGTTGATACTTGGTTGGTAGCGAGTTGTATTTCTATTGTTGCTATACACGTCTCTTGTATCTCTTTTTCGGTCTAATTCATAACGATTTACTACTTCATTATGTCTTCTAGAAAACGAGTAATTTGGATATTTTTTTTCATATGCATTGTGACGTCTGGAGGCATAGATTTCTGAAGCTCTGTAACTATTTCTGTAAGAAACATAGCGATAGGAATTATGTACATCAATACAATTGTTTATGTTGTTTCTGTATCGGTATACCGGAAAAGGATTCCACGTATAGTAATAAGAAGGGTAATAATTCCAATTCCAACTAGAATAGTAAGGACGATAATTACCTATCCAAAAAGAGGCATAAATACTAGGAGTACGATAATATACTGGCTCATAGATGTAATTTGGACCATACATAAAAACATCACCCACTACCTGAACGCTTACATTATTATAGCGATCTCTTTCCACATCAATAGTAGCTACATCTTGAAATTGATCTCTGCCTAGTACAGCTTGTATCACAATTAGATGAGTTCTGTTCTCAACGGATTCAATAACTCTTAAATAATCTACTTGGTTATCATAATTCAAATCTAAGTTAGAAAGTTGAAGTCTAGGATCGTTCAGTTTTCTTTCAAAATCTTGCAAGTTGGATGATTCTCCAAAGACTGAAGCTACTGCTTTCAAATCTAAATTATCACTAATTTCACCATTTTTAGCATAGATTGTTGTTCGGTCTTGCGCGGTTGAACATCCTGTTACAAGTGTCGTGAGTATTCCAAATAAAAGTAGTTTAGTTTTCATGGCAGTTAGTTTTAAAGTTCTGTAACAGATAATCCAATTACTGTGCCAATAAATATGTTTTTATACTTAGAATGTCTAATTATAATTGTATTTTAGCTTGTATGAAATAAATTGATCTTATGAAAAAAAATGTAATGGTCTTGCTTTTTAGTGTGTTATTTTTTAATTGTATTTACGCTCAGGATAGTGTAAACAAAATTTCTTTTTTTCAAAAAATTGAAATCGAAACTTTATTTCAGGACTATATTAGTATTCGTTCTTTTAATATAGATCACGACAAAGTATGGTTTGTTGCTGACCAAAATCGATATGGTTTTTATGATGTAAAGAAAAGCGAAAAGGTTATTCATAAACTTGCGAAGGATAACTTGAAATTTGAATGCAGAAGTAGTGCTATTACACCTAAATATTTTTTTGCTTTGACCACTGCTAGTCCTGCTTTGTTGTTTAAGATTAATAAGAAAAGCTTGAGTACCGAGTTGGTTTATCAGAATTCAAACGAGAAAATTTTTTTTGATAGTTTGCAGTTCTGGAATCCCAAAGAAGGAATAGCCTTGGGTGACCCGATTGATAATTGTTTTAGTATTATAATTACCAGAGATAGCGGAAAAACCTGGCAACCCTTACCCAATAGTGTTTTGTGTAAAAATTTTGAAGAAGAAGGTGCTTTTGCAGCAAGTAACACCAATATCGTTATCCAAGGGAATCATACATGGATTGTTTCTGGAGGAAAAAAAGCTAGAATTTTCTATTCACCGGATAAAGGAAAATCATGGACAGTTGCGGAAACACCAATTATTCATGGGAAACAAATGACAGGGATTTTCAGTGCTGCTTTTTATGACAAATCGATTGGTTGTATTGCCGGAGGGAATTATGAATTGCCGAATCAAAATTTTGGCAATAAAGCGATCACCAGAGATGGTGGAAAAACTTGGCAACTAGTAGCTGAAAATAGTGGGCCAGGGTATATTTCATGTGTACAATTTGTTCCAAATAGTAAAGGAAATGGACTTGTAACGGTTGGAGCTACTGGCATTCATTATTCAGGGGATGGAGGTACAACTTGGAAGCAAATGAGTCCAGATCCATCGTTTTTTACCTTACGTTTTATCGATGATACCTCAGCCATTGCGGCGGGGAAGAACAAAATGATTCGTTTCTCTTTAAAAAAATAAAGTCTTATAAATTTCAATTACGAAATTTATAAGACTTACAACTAAACTCAAACTAGTTTTTAATTTCTATTGCGGTATTGTTGAAGTAATTTTCTGTCGAAATCAACTTCGGATTTTCTTAGTTTTAGGATTTTTGTTGGAGGTAATATGTTTCTTAATGCTGAATTGAATTTTTTTCTAATCAGAAATTGTTCCTCATCGGTACTTTCTATCTGATTTAAGAAAGCTAAAGCTTCTTTGTCACTCATATTGTCTAGCGAGCCTTCATTTAGTTTTTTGGCATACGTTTTCATTTTTTGATGTCTCAATTCAAATTGTTTGTCATCATAAGTATTATATACAGGCCAAAACTTTTCTGCTTCAACGGAAGTTAAGTTGAGTTCACTGGTTAAAAAGGCTACCTTCATAGCTTTTATTTGGTCTTTCTTTTCTTTTAATCGTTCATTTTGACCATAGATTGTTACTGATAGCAGTAAAAATAAATAAGGAAAGAGTTTTTTAATTGTCATGAGTGTTTGTATTTTGTTTTGACGATACTATTATTCAAGAATAAGTTGTTCTAAATTACCTTCTTTCAGTAAATGTTCTTCAATTACCGTTTTGTCGGTTGGAGAGGTTTCGTTTAAAGTGAGCAAGTCATCGGCTTCCATTTCGCTGATCAAATCATATTGTGTGATATTGGGTTGATAGGCTAAGTAGTTTTCAATACTTGCATTGTCTAGTTCCTGATTTGTTTTAATGAAACTATTGTAAATAGGCAAACTCAAAGCTACAATAAGAACAGCCGCAGCAGCAAAAAGTAATTTTTTTCTCTTTTGGAACAATGAGATAACTTTAGGTTCTTCTTTTGGAATTTCCTGAAGAAGTTTGGCTGAAAAATTTTCAAAATAATTTTCAGGCACACTAAATCCAGCGTTTATTTTGGGGTTGTTATCTAATTTAAATTCTTTCATAATATGTTTAGACTATTACTGTGTCAAAAGGTTTAATTTCCGGTTACAAAGGCTTCAATTTTTTTTGTAGCATGATGGTACGAGGCTTTTAATCCTCCTACTGAGGTCCCTAAAATCTCTGAAATTTCTTCGTATTTTAAATCTTCAAAATATTTCATTTTAAAAATAAGTTGTTGTTTTTCTGGCAAGAGGGCAATTGCTTTTTGTAATTTTAACTGAATTTCATCGCCTTCAAAATAAGTGTCCGCTTGAAGGTTTTCAATCGTTTTTTCTTGTAATTCTTGTGAAGAAAGATTGTTTTTTTTGGCTTTTTGATTCAAAAAAGTTAAGGCCTCATTCGTAGCTATGCGATACATCCATGAAAAAAGTTTACTATCTCCTTTGAAATCTTTTAAGTAGCGAAAAACTTTAATAAATGTGTTTTGCAAAACATCGTCAGCATCATCATGATTCAAAACAATATTTCGAATATGATTGTACAAAGGCCTTTGGTATTCCTTCAATAATAGTTCGAACGCTTTATTTTGCGTTTTCGGATCTAATAATTGCTGGATAAATGCTTGTTCTTCTTGCAAGTTTTACACTTTTTTTAGGTTTAGAATAGCATTATGTTAAAAGGTTTAATCCGAATGATTTTTTTTTAAAACTCTGCTGGAATTTCTTCCTCTACAGGTGTTATAATGGGTGCTTTCTTTGGGAGTAAAGGGCGAGCTATTGGAATAGGAATTACTTTGGGTTTTATAGGTATATAAATGTATGTAATCCATTTAGAAGGTTGACGCAATTCCTTCCTTCCTATTGAATATACCTCAATGTGAGAAAATTTAGTTTCTCTAGGAATTACTTTAGCGTTAAAATAAACATTGCTTTGATCTAATGCTTTTGGAAGGTGCGAATAATCTCCTTTAAGTACTGTTTTAACAGCAGCAAAAGAAGTTAGTTTGCCAGCTTGAAATCCACTTTGAGAGGAAGGAACTATTTCATTTTTTACAGGAATGCAGAAAGAAAGTTTAGCCGTTTCTTTGTTTGCATCATAAAAATGATAGATAATGAATGGTTTTCCATAGATTTCAATGCCATTTTTAATACAATAATCTGTTATTTTGGAGAAAATAATTTTACTGTTTTTATTAATATTACTCACTTTGCTGCTAAAAGATTGACTCAAGTACGGCGTAGCAGTTTTTCTTACTTCTCCTATCACTTTTACGGAGTAAGTATTCATTTCGTAATCTAAAATTTTGTCTAGATTTTTTAGACTTTTTTCATAAATCGAACCTAGATTTCTTTCTACGCCTCCTTTTAAAGCGGCAAGCATTTTTAATTCAAAGCTTAAGTTCCCTTTTGTTTTCCAGGTTACTTTGGTTCCGCCGACAGTATCTTTAAAATGCCAAAAAACCTCTGAATCTGTTCCGTTATTGTTTAGTTTTTGAGTAATACTTTCGTTAAACTTTGTATTTAAAGTTTGAATATCTCCTGCGCCATCAGCCCCTGTCCAGGAACAAGAAGCTCCGTTTCCTGTTGTTATTGAAGGATAACTCATATTTAAATTATCATCTTCAAGCATCCAAGTATTAAAATCGGGCCAATTTTGATAATCGTTTACGTAATTAAAAACGGCAGCTTTTGGGGAATTAATGACTTTACTTCGTTCTAATTGAAATTCGCCCTTTTGAGTAGCCACAAAAATAGTTGTAGCCACTATGCTTAGTAGGAATAAAAGAAAAAGGTATTTTAGGATTCGCATGAGATTTTGGGTATAAACTTTCGTAAAGTTAGAAATTTTATTCAAAAAAGAAGGGGTACTTTTTAGAATTGATGCTACTTTAAAATAATACACTTAGTGTTCTAAAAAGAAAAGCAGGATTAATGCTTAAGATAAATTTTTATTACAAATAATAAGCCAATGAAAATAAGGAATCCTAGTAGAATTTTATAATTTCCTTTATAAAAAACACGATGCAAATTAGCATCTTTTCGATAAGCAATAATCATTGTAAATATAAAAGCGACGGCAAAACAAGCGCCAAAAATTAATTGTCCTTGACTAAACATAGTGGTAATTTTTTTTACAAATTTAAGTAATTGAATAGGATTTATTGCTAATTTGCTGGTTCAATTAACTTTTCAAAATTATGCAAAAACAAATCGAATCAGTGAAGGAGTTTCATACTGCTTTTGCTATTGGTTATAAAGAACAACCTCACGCTAATCTTGGGGAAGCAAAAAATTTACTTCGCTTTAATTTGATGAAAGAAGAAAATGAAGAATATCTAGAAGCAGCCAATAATAATGATATTGTTGAAATCGCAGATGCTTTGGGAGATATGATGTATATTTTATGTGGCACTATCATTGAACATGGATTGCAAGATCATATCGAGGCAGTTTTTGATGAAATTCAGCGCAGCAATATGAGTAAATTGGGCGAAGACGGGCAACCAATTTATAGAGAAGATGGGAAAGTCATGAAAGGACCAAATTATTTCAAGCCAGATTTTTCAAAAATTTTAAAAATTGTAGCCGATACAAAATAAAAAAAGGCGATTTTCATTATGAAAATCGCCTTTTAAGATTATTATAAAGCTCTAATTAGATTTTTACTGTCCAACCAAATGGATCTGCTTCTAATTTATGTTGCATATTTGTTAGTTTGCTTTTTAGTTGTTCTGCGTAAGAATTTTGAATTTTTGGCAATTCATAATATTCGTCTTTGTAAGAATAACCAATAATTGGGTTCACTACTGCAGCAGTACCAGCACCAAAAATTTCTTTTAAAGTTCCGTTTTTAGATGCTTCTACTAATTCACTAACTAAAACTGGGCGAACTTCTACATTGATGCCTTCTTTTTTGGCTAATTCAATTAAACTTTTTCTGGTAATTCCATCCAAAATTCTCTCACTTACAGGAGCGGTCAATAAGGTATCGTTGATTCTGAAGAATACATTCATGGTACCAGCTTCTTCCAATTTGGTATGCGTTGCGTCATCTGTCCAAATTACTTGTTGGAAACCTTCATTGTTAGCCAAAGTTGTTGGATAAAATTGTGCAGCATAGTTACCAGCAGCTTTTGCAGCTCCTATTCCACCATTAGCGGCTCTACTAAAATGTTCAGCAATTAAAACTTTTACTTCACCAGAATAGTATGCTTTTGCTGGAGAAAGTATAATCATAAATTTATATTCGCTAGATGGGTTAGCTACCACACCTTCACCAGTTGCAATCATAAAAGGACGGATGTACATCGTGTTTCCTAATCCTTTTTTTACCCATGCTTCGTCTATTTTCAAAAGTTCGTTAAGACCATTCATAAAAACTTCTTCCGGAACTTCTGGCATAGCCATTCTTACTGCCGATGCGTTAAATCTTTTATAATTTTCATCCGGTCTAAAAAGCCATAAGTCATTATTGTCGTCTTTGTAAGCTTTCATTCCTTCAAAAATAGCTTGTCCGTAATGAAAAACTTTGGCCGATGGATCCAATAAAAAAGGTTGGTAAGGTTTAATGACTGGTAATTGCCAAGCGCCATTTTTAAAATCGCACTCAAATAAATGATCCGTAAAAACGGCTCCAAAACTTAAATTATCAAAATCTACATCATTTATTTTAGATGTAGCGGCTTTTGTGATGTCAATTGCGGTTGTTTGAGAAGTACTCATGATTACGTATTATGATAGTTAAATTCAATAATCAAAATAAAAAAATTGAATTTTCTCTTTTGATTTTATTTTTTTACAAAATTAAATAAAAAAGCCTAAAAACGATGCGAAAATTGTAGGATATATTTCGTTTAACTGAGATTTATGTATTTTTTAAAAATCATATTTAATTACTGTGATTTTATATGAAATATATAATAAATACTTGCGTTTTTGTTCGTTAAAGAACCTATGTATTGATTAATTTTGTTTTTAAATGAAATTACAAATTCACAAATTCACTTCAATTTGTTTTGAAATCCTCATTTGCAATATCTTTGGGGTATACAACAACAAAATAGTCAAGCAAAAACGATCCATAAATAATCTTTTACTGATATGATTCGAAGAATTATTCAAACTTCAGATGGCTCTACAACAATTCAAATTGAAGATTGGGATGAATGTTATCATTCAAAACATGGTGCGATTCAGGAAGCTAAACATGTTTTTATCAAGAATGGATTGGCCTTATTTCCAGCACAGACAATTTCAATTCTAGAGATTGGTTTTGGTACAGGGCTTAATGCTTTTATTACTTTTTTGGAAGCCAAAAAACGTAATCAATCTATTAATTATGTTGGTGTAGAAGCTTATCCAATCTCTGTTGAGGAATTAAAAGGAATGAATTACGTTGAGGAACTTGAGGCTTTGGAGTATGAATCCGTTTTTGATAAAATGCATCATGACAACTGGGAACAGTCCAACGTAATCGATAAAGATTTTTGTTTGACTAAAAGGCAACAATTTTTTGAAGCTATTGATGATGTTGAACAGTTTGATTTGATCTATTTTGATGCTTTTGGTTATAGAGTTCAACCTGATTTGTGGAGTACAGAGATTTTTAAAAAAATGTTTACAGCCCTCAAGAACAATGGAGTATTGGTGACTTATGCAGCAAGAGGAGTAGTAAAAAGAAGTATGATAGAAGTAGGTTTTAAAGTTGAAAAATTAGCAGGCCCACCCGGTAAAAGAGAAATGTTTCGTGCAACTAAGCTCGTCCCTTGAAAACACTACGAAAACGATTTTTCTAATAAAAAATCGGTATAAAAAAAGATTAAATCTTAGTTAATTTTGCGAAAGCTAAAAATAAATGCACTATTTTTACTCCAAGATAACCCCAAAAATCTTATTGAATTATGTCGAAAATAATGTTTGATTACACTAAATCAGTGTTAGAAAGAGTAAGTTTTGATCCCATCCTTTTTTGTAAAGAATTAGAAAAAGCCATACGAACTTTATTACCATATGAACTGGAACAATTAAAAGAATGGCTATTTGATTTTACTTATGAAAAGCCAGAATTGAAGCAATGTCTTGTAATAGTAAATAGATAAAAAAAGGAACCATTCGGTTCCTTTTTTTATGCTTATTTTTTCTGGATTGGGCTTATTATTTCTACATTTTGAAAAACAATAGCTCCTTTTATAACTCCAGCAATTGTGTTTCGTAAGGCATCAATTATTTGAATTTTCAGCTCATTTTTTGGATAAATCAAACTGATTTCTCTTGCTGGTTTAGGTTCTTTAAAATGGCGAAGTTTTAGTTTATCGGTTTCTTTTAAATCCAAAGTGTGAAGGTAAGGCAGTAAAGTGGTACCAAGTCCTTCATCTGCAAGTTTAATTAATGTTTCGAAACTTCCGCTTTCTATTGTGAAATGATTTACTTCATTAGAATTGCTGTTTTTACACAAATTCAAAATACCATCTCTAAAACAGTGTCCATCTTGTAATAACAGGATTTCGTCTAAATTCAGATCACTCACTTCTATTTCTTGCTTTGAAAAATGTTGGTGTTCTTCAGGAATATAGGCCACGAATGGTTCGTAATACAAAGGAATTTCTTTTATTTTTTCTTCTAAAAGAGGTGTAGCAGCAATGGCAGCGTCCAAATGTCCATTGTTTAGTTTGGATATGATATCTGAAGTGTTTAACTCTTCGATAATCAAACGTATTTTTGGATACTTTTTGATGAAATTTTTCAAGAACATTGGTAATAAAGTAGGCATTATTGTTGGAATTATCCCTAAGCGGAATTCCCCGCCTATGAATCCTTTTTGTTGTTCTACGATATCTTGAATGCGATCGGCTTCGTTTACAATGTTTTTGGCTTGCGTAACAATTTTTTGGCCAATGTCTGTAAGTTGAATTGGTTTTTTGGTGCGGTCAAATATTTGAATATTTAATTCTTCTTCTATTTTTTGAATTTGCATACTCAATGTAGGTTGAGTGACAAAGCATTTTTCAGCAGCTAAAGTGAAATTTTTATGTTCCGCAACGGCAAGAACATACTTGAGTTGAGTAATTGTCATTGATAGTAATATTTGATGTAAATATAAAAACAATCAATTTAATTTATGCTGCTTTTGTCTTAAATAATAGGTAATTTTGTAATTAATTTAAAATGATTTGATATGAGACTAAATACTATAGGTTTACCAATACAAGAGACAGAAAAAATTGTAGTGGAGTTAAATGTTTTATTGTCTAATTTTCAAGTTTATTACCAAAGTTTGAGAGGAATGCATTGGAATATTAGAGGGAAGCGTTTTTTTGACTTGCACCTTAAATTTGAAGAATTGTACAATGATTCTCAGGTAAAAATTGATTTAATTGCTGAGCGTGTGCTTACATTAGGGGGAACTCCTATGCATACTTTTGAAGATTATATAAAGCATAGCCAGCTAGAAGTAGGTAAAGATATTTCTAATGATGAAAAGGCAATTCAACTGATTGTTAATTCTTTGGCTAGTTTGCTAACAATCGAAAGAAAAACACTAGAAAATGCTTCGGCTATTAATGACGAAGGAACCAGTTCTATGATGAGTGACTTTATTGTAGAACAGGAGAAAACAATATGGATGATGCAAGCTTGGTTGGCTTAATCATTCTAAATTTTAGTTTAAAAGAAACAGAAGCACAAAAACTTCTGTTTTTTTATGCCTTATGATTAATCTTCTTCTAAATTTTCATTGAAGGAAGAGGGTAATAATGTGGGTATAAATTTAATGAGAATTGGAAGTAATAAACTTCCGCCGGGCAATAAAAATATAGTAAGCGAAGGTATTGTTTTGCAGATGTCTAAGATTTGTTTTCTGATTTTTTTCTTTTCTTTTTCATCAAGATCACGATGGGTAGAATGTGCTAAGAGTATCATTAACTCCTTGCTTTCCATAATTTCTTTAACCAATCTGTTTTTGTTTCGAGTAACCAAAGTTACTACACTTTCAGTAGTTTGATCGTAAAAGTGCTTAACGGGATTGGAATAATTAAAATAAGGAATCTCGTTTTTATATCTTGTAATAAAATCATTGGTATGATGAATGGATGCTAAAACAAAATCATCTGTTTCGTTGAGTATGTCTCCTAAAGTGTGTAAAAAATAAGCTTCCTCTTTTTCTATCACTCCATCACTCCAAAGGGCCATTCCAGCAATATCTAGTAAGTATTTTTTCTCTAATTCGTGTGTAAAATAATCGAGTTCTAAGGATTCTAAAGACAAAGAAGCGTTTTTAGAAAATTTGGTATAACGAATGGACGCTTCAAAAAGTTTTATTAATAAGTCGTCGTATTGTGTTTTATTGCTTTTTATTTTTAATGCCAAAGCTACAATATTGACAACTGTTTCCTCAATTCTCTTGAGGTATTTTTCAGGAATATCTCCATGTTTTAAGTATTGACAAAACGCCAAAACATCAATAAATAGTAGCGCGTTTGTCACTAAATGCGAAAAGTTTTTATTGATAATGCTATCATTAGTTTGTACTCTTTCGTCAATAATTTTTTCTAAGGTTAATGATCTACTATTTTTTGGTAATATTTTTTTGAGTAGGTTGAAATCTTGTGGATTCATTTGGTTATAAAACGCTAAAGCTTTTGCAATAAACAGTTCTGGCGTTGTATTGGATTCGGATAAGCAAAAAGCACCATAAAGTGTGTTTAGCAAGGCAACCTTTGAAATTTCTTCTTTAAACCATCTTTTGGAGTCAATAAGGTTTATGGTATTGAACGAGATAATATGTCCATATATAAAACCTGTATCCCTTGTTTTTAGATAAAAAGAAGCACTGTTTTCTAATGAAGATTCTTTAGAAAAAGGCTGTTCTATGAAAAATTTGTCTATCCAACCAGGTGCAGATGGGTTAATCATTGTTATATTTTGAAGTGACAAAGCTATGTTTTTTTACAACGACAATAGTTAGTAAAAGTTAAACTTTAGTTTAAAATTAAAAAGTCCCTCTTGATTTGCAGTTTTGTTCGCAAAGCGAGATAATTTCTTTGATTCTATTTTGTCTTGTTTCTTCTCTTTTTGCTTGGTTAAGCCAGTATAAATAACTTTTTCGGTAAGAAGGGCTAAACGCTTGATAATTGCTCCAAGCTTTTGGATTATCATTAAGCGCAAGTTGTAAATCTGCTGGAATGATATGGTTCTCTACATCGTCTAGGGAGTTCCATGATCCATTTTGCTTTGCGATTTCAATTTTTCGAAGGCCACTTTCATGCATTGCATTTTCTTGAATCAGTTTTTCGATATACGTTTTATTCAATTTACTCCAAACACTTTTATCTTTTCTTGGAGTAAAAAGTTGTTTGCGTTGGTGTTCATCTATTTTTTTTACAGTCGAATCTATCCATCCATAACATATAGCAACTTGAACAGCTTCTTCCCAGCGCATACTCTCATAATCACTACTTACTTTATAAAATAGGAGATAAATGCCTTTGGAGGAATGGTGATTTTCATGAAGCCATGTTCGCCATTCGTCAGCATTTTTAAAATATAAATGTTCCTTTTCTTCCAAGTGCTTTAGGTTAAGATAGGAAAAGGGCTTCTGCCGCTTCCCAATTTACAACATTCCAAAAAGAAGCGATATAATCGGCTCTTCTGTTTTGATTTTTTAAATAATAGGCATGTTCCCATACGTCTAGTGTCAAAACAGGTTTTCCTTTGGCGACAATCGTAGGTAAGTTCATTAATGGATTATCTTGATTTGGGGTAGAAGTAATGGTTAATTTTCCGTTGCTAACCACTAGCCATGCCCATCCTGAGCCAAAGCGTTTTGCTGCTGCATCTGCAAATTGTTTCTTGAAAGCGTCAAAAGATCCAAATGTTGCAATTATAGCTTCTCCCAATTTTCCGTTTGGTTCGCCACCACCGTTTGGCTTCATTAAATTCCAAAACAGACTGTGATTGTAATGTCCTCCTCCATTATTACGAATGGCTTCTGGTAAAAGAGCTATGTTTTCAAAAATACTATTGAGGCTTTTAGTTTTTTCAATAATTGTTTTATCCAGTGATTCAATTGCTTTATTAAGATTCGTCACATAAGCTTGATGGTGTTTCGAATAGTGAATTTCCATTGTAAGCTTATCAATATGTGGCTCAAGTGCATCATAGGAATAAGGTAGTTTTGGTAGACTAAAAGTCGTTTCTTGACTATTCAATAAAGCATCATTGAAATGGAGAGGATTCAGAAAAGTTACATTTGCTGCCGAGCTAGAAGTAATAATCGAAGTTCCCATGAAAATTCCTGTTGAAAGAAGCGCTGTTTTTTTTATAAAATCTCTTCTGCTGCTGTTGTTTTTCATTTTCTTTGAATTAGTTGATTAAGTGGTATTTACTGATTATTTGGATTTTTCTCCTACAAAATTATGATTTGGGGATTTGAAAAGTATATTGAACGTTGTTAATGTTCCATATATCCTTGTGAGGTATTGTTGTAATTCAATTTTTTCAATTCCTTCTATTTTGCTAGCATTGATTTTTTGTTCCATAACTCTTAAACGATCTCTAACCATGATTATTTTGTGAAAAAAGGTGTCAATTGGGATTTCTTTAGAAGCTAAACCTGCTTGCCCGGGTTCTAATATAATTTTGCCTCCTTTCCACTTATCAGCCATTGGAACAATTTCTGAAACATCAGACCATTTTTGCAATAAATTTTTAAGTGTAGTTTCAACTTCATAAAAACTAATTGTGTCCACCTCGTTTTCTGCAGCTTCGATTATTTCAAATGAACTGTCTAAGGCTATTGTTTCTAATCCAGAATCTATGAATGTTACCCAATATTCTGAAGAGGTTACATTGGTAATAACTCCTTTTCCAAATTGCTCATGATTTATACGAGATCCAATCCCTAGTATTTTCATTTTTGTTGTTTTTGTGTTAATTTTTTTTTAAATTTAAACTAAAAATAAAGTAAAATAGTTTAAGTGGTATGGTTTTAGTAAATTTACTCAAACACTTATAAAACTAATTATATTAATATAAAATTTCATGTATAACTAAAATTAATAAATATGAAAAAGAGTAGTACTGTATTTGCGTTTTTACTTTTGTTTATGGTTGCATGTAATGCAACCAAAAGTACAACAAAAACACCAAATTCTCTACAAGGAGAATGGGTATTAACTTATATAACTGGACCTCGAATTGCTTTTGATGGGCTTTATCCAGACCAAAAACCCGTTATCAATTTTGATTTAATTTCTAAAAAAGTATTCGGAAAAAATAGTTGTAATAATTATACAGGGATGCTGAATTTAGATGGTAATAAGATGAGCTTTAAGGAAAGTAAAATGGCTGTCACAATGATGGCATGTCAAGGAAATGGTGACAGAGTCTATATGGATATGCTCGAAAAAGTAGACAGCTATTCTATCTCGGATGATGGAAAAGAATTGACAATGACTGGTACCGGAGTACCGCTGTTGCGATTTGAAAAAAAATAGCGATTAAAAAAAAAGAAAATGAAGAGAGTTTGTAATGTAATTATGTTGGTTTTGATGTTTACTTCAATCGTCTCTTTTGCGCAACAAAAGACAAAGAAAGAGATAAAAGAAGCTAAAAAGATTGAAAAACAAAAACAAATTGAAGCTTTAGTATTATCAGAAAACTTCATTTTTTCAGCGAATAGAGCTTTTCCATTGGGGTACAGAAGTATAGATTTGACTACGAATCCCAATTCTATCTCTTTTGCATCAAATCTAATTAAAAGTGATATGCCTTTTTTTGGAAGAGCAACTGGAAGTATTGCTTATGGTGGAGGAGAAGGTGGTTTGAAATTTGAAGGAGTTCCTGAGGATTTTTCAATTGAAAAAGAAGAAAAAAAGTATTTCCTTAAAGCAAAAGTTAAAGATAAAAATGATAGTTATTCCATTCAATTGACGATTTTTTTTGATGGAGGCGCTTCATTAATCATCAATAGTAACAATAGATCAAGTATATCCTATTCAGGAAGTGTATCAGCTGTAAAATAGAAACCAATTATATGAAAAAAGAAATTGCCCCACATTTGCCTTATTGGTCAATTATTATTCCTCTCATTACTGGAATATTTTTTTTGATTAAACCTTCTACGATGAGTTTTCAGTTTATTTTGGTCTTGTCCATTGGTTTGATTGGGACAATTTTGGCTGCCGTACATCATGCAGAAGTAGTTGCTCTAAAAGTAGGGGAGCCCTTAGGAACATTAGTTTTGGCTATTGCTATTACAGTTATTGAGGTTGCCTTGATTGTATCGTTGATGCTTGCTGGTGGTGAAGGAACTGAATTTTTAGCCCGTGATACAATTTTTGCAACGGAAATGATTATACTTAATGGTATTGTTGGTGGTTGTTTGTTGATTGGTGGCCTAAAATTTAAAGAGCAAATTTATGGTTTAGACGGAATAAGTGCTGCACTTACAGTACTTACAGCTATTTCTGTTTTGACCTTAGTTTTACCAAATTACACCACTAGTGTAGAAGGACCTATTTATAATAATGAGCAGCTTTTCTTTGTTTCTATTGTCTCATTGATACTCTATGGTTCTTTTTTACTGATGCAAACAGTAAAACATAGAGATTATTTTTTGCCTTCTAATGCCTCTGAGCATGAAGAAGTTCATGAAATCGCGCCAACTAATTTTGTAAGTTATGTGAGTTTATTTCTGTTAGTAATTACTCTTATATTGGTAGTATTGGTAGCAAAAACATTATCTCCAAGTATTGAGAGTGGTATAGATGCACTAGGGGCTCCAAAATCTGTAGTGGGAATTGTGATTGCTTTTGTTGTTTTACTACCTGAAGCTTTGTCTGCTTTTAAGGCAGCGAAGGCTAACCGTTTGCAATCAAGTTTAAATTTAGCTTTTGGATCTGCATTGGCAAGTATAGGGTTAACAGTTCCAGCGGTTGCTGCAGTTTGCATTTTATTTGACTTAGATTTAACCTTAGGAATAGATTTAAAGTCAACAGTACTGTTTATTCTGTCTTTATTTATTGTTTCCTTATCCTTACGTACAGGGAAAACTACTATGACACAAGGTGTGGTTTTATTAGTACTATTTTCGGTTTATTTATTTATAACAATTATTCCTTAGTTTATTTAATTCTCTAAGATTAAACTATTTTAAAATGAAAAAAACAATCTTACTACTAACCACACTTAGTCTTATTTTATTTTCATGCAAAAAAGAAGATAAACAGGCAACAACTACTCTTACTGAAATCAAAGCAGATTCGGTTGCAGGTATACCAATTGATACCATTCACACGGCTGACAATTCAGCAACTTCATTGGATTGGGATGGAGTTTATATAGGAACAACTCCTTGTGCAAATTGTGAAGGCATAGAAACCGAGTTGACTTTAAGAAAAGATAAAACCTTTGTTTTGAAAACCAAATATCTTGGTAAAGGCCCTGGAAATATAATTGTAGAAAAAGGAACGTTCTCTTGGGATGGTACAGGGGCAGTAATTGTTTTGAATGGTTTGGAGCAGAAACCTAATCAATATAAAGTAGGCGAAAATCATTTGGTTCAAATGGATATGGAAGGAAATATTATAGAAGGCGATTTAGCTTCAAAATACATACTTCAAAAAAAATAAAGATACTTATTTGTAAGAAGGCTCAACGTTTTAATTTAATAAATGTTGAGCCTTTTTGTTTTTAGTTTTATTGATCTAAAATCAAATCATAGCCATACAAATGTTCGTCTCGGTTAAAACCCATTTTATGATATAAATTTTGAGCGGTAAAATTATTTTTAGCTGTTCGTAGGCGAATAATTGGAGCATCAATTTCTTGTGCTAATTTTTTAGTTTCTTCAATTAACTTTCTTCCCATTCCTGTTTTACGAATACTTGGATTGACGAATAAATCGTTTAGAATTACAATTTTTTTGAGCAATAAAGAGGAAAAAGTGATGTAATTTAAAGCGAAACCAATGGCATTATTTTGATCATCAAACGCCAGAAATATTATTGCTTCGTTGTTTTCAAGTCTCTCTTTTAAGTAAGCTTTGTGGTTTTCAATATCAGAAGGTTTTTTGTAAAAAACTAAATATTGATCGAATAAAACGGTTAATGCATCAAGGTCAATTAAGGTAGCTTTTCGTATCATAACTGTTTATTTTTGTGAGGGTTGGAAATAAAAATACGATTTTATTTTTATTTCTGCAAAATTTTGATAAAACTTCAAAAAAAGAGAGATATTAGTTAAAATATCTCTCTTTAATTTTTATCAAGAAAAAGGTTAGAACTTTAATTGATAGACTTCATCTAAATCATTATTAGAGCTGATGTTTACTTGTAAATCAGTTACAAATCCAGAGTTTAAGCCATATACCCATCCGTGTAATGTTAATTCTTGTCCGTTTTTCCAAGCCGATTGTACGATCGATGTTTTGGCAAGGTCGAAAACTTGCTCTTTTACATTTATTTCTACAAAAGTATTAAAGCGTTTGTCTTCGTCTTGGATTGAGTCAAGGTATTCATTGTGCAAACGATACACATCTTTGATATGGCGAATCCAGTTGTCTATAATTCCAATAGAGCTATTGCCCATTGCTGCTTTTATTCCGCCACAACCATAATGTCCGCATACTAAAACGTGCTTAACCTTTAATACATTTACGGCATAATCTAGTACACTAAGCATATTCATGTCTGTATGAACAATCATATTGGCGATATTTCTATGAACAAATACTTCACCTGGTTTTGCGCCAATTATTTCGTTTGCAGGAACACGGCTATCGGAACAGCCAATCCATAATAGCGGTGGTGTTTGTCCTTTGGCTAGATCCTGAAAATAATTAGGGTCTTTCGCTAAGGATTGCTCTACCCACTCTTTATTATTGTCTAATATTTTTTTATAAAAATCACTCATTTTTTTTAATACATTTAAAAAGTTTCTTTTTCTACGAGTTTACGTTTGGCAAAATCATAGTGATGTTCAACGGTAACATGATTTGCATCTTCAGTGTTTTCAAGACGATACTCGTCTTTGAAATTTTTTAATTTTACTTTGATGTTGAGGTCCTTGGATCTAATTTCTTTAAATTCAGTAATTAAGTCCAAAACGTCATGCGCTATATATACAGTATCTTTGGCATCAATTATTACTTTGGAATTATTTGGTATCTTGGCCAAAGTTGCTTTAATAGCAGCTTTATTTAGAAATGAGACCTCTTGTGCTAAATCAATATGAATGATGTCGCCGTCTTCAAATTCTTCTTTTCTAAAGCTGTAGGCTCTTTTTAAATTTCCCCTCAACACAAAAATGATACTAATTATAATTCCAAGGGCAACGCCTTTGAGTAAATCTGTAAATACTACAGCAAGTAATGTAGCTATAAAAGGAATAAATTGATATTTTCCGTAATGCCAAAAATGAAGGAAAGTGGCAGGTTTGGCTAGTTTGTATCCTACTAATAGTAAAATAGCTGCTAGAGTAGCTAGTGGAATTTTATTTAGAATAGACGGAATTGCCAATACACTTATTAATAGCAAAACACCATGAATAATGGCGGCCATTTTCGATTTGGCTCCCGCATTGTTATTAGCTGAAGTTCTAACTACTACTGATGTCATGGGTAAGCCTCCTAAAAGGGAACTTATGATGTTACCAATTCCTTGAGCTTTGAGTTCAACATTGGGATTGGTATATCTTTTTTGAAAATCCATCCTGTCAGCAGCTTCTATGCATAATAATGTTTCTATTGAAGCAACAATTGCTATCGTTACTGCAACCACCCATACTTTTTGATTGGTTATACCAGAGAAATTTGGGGTAACGATTATCGTTTTAAATTCTTCGAATGAAGTTGGAATAGGTAAGGAGACCAAATGTTCTTTTTGTATAGCTAAAGTACTTCCGCTTAGAGTAAAAATTTCATTCAAAATTACGCCTGTAATTACAGCAACAAGTGCACCTGGAATTAATTTTAATTTTTTTAATGCGGGAATTTTGTCCCATGCTACTAATATAGCGAGAGAAATGATTGTAATGATTATAGAACCTAATTGGATATAATCAAAAAAACCAAATAATGAAGAGAATGTGTTATTTCCATCGTTTTGAAAAAAAGCTTCGTCTCCTTCAAAATCAGCATCAAAGCCAACAGCATGCGGTAATTGTTTTAGGATAATAATGATTCCAATTCCTGCCAGCATCCCTTCGATAACATTATTGGGAAAGTAGTTTGAAATACTCCCCGCTTTTATAAAGCCTAATAAAAGTTGAATCACACCAGCTAAAAAAGCAGCTAAAAGAAACACGTCAAATGCGCCAAAATCTGTGACTGCGGTTAATATGATAGCGGTTAGTCCTGCTGCGGGACCTGAAACACTTATGTGAGATTGACTAAGGTAGCCAACGACTATACCGCCTACTACACCGGAAATAATTCCTGAAAACAATGGAGCGCCAGATGCCATTGCAATACCCAAACATAATGGTAGTGCGACTAAAAAAACCACTAACCCTGCAGCAAAGTCAGAGTTGAGGTTGGCGAATAAATTTATTTTTTTTGACATTTTATTCTGAAATATATAATTAATTAAGGATTCGTTTTTAGAAGATACTAAAAACAGTTCATTGTAATTAATTAAATAAATCGCGGTGGGGGCGTGTTGATTTTTTTGCTGTGAATGGTAGGTAACGAGTAATCTTTTGAAGTTGTTTTGTTTTTATAACCTATTTCTTCGTGATTGCTTATTTCAATTTCATTTGGTTTATAAAATGAAGCTATTTTTTTTTCTTCATTGGTATCGTCTTCCAAAAGATCTTTTGCAATAGAGATGTCTGTTTCCTTTTCAATAATTGTGACTATTGAAGGTTTAAACAAGAACATTGTAAAAAAAATTAAAACTACAGTTGCAAATGATTTCATTTTTGATCAATTGAGTTGTAAAAATAAGCAATTAACCAACGGGTATCATAAAAATAGGAATTTTAATTCAGTGCAATTGTTTTGTAACGGCTACACTAGTTTTTTTTTCTAATTGTTAACTAGAGTACCAAAGTTGATGTTGTTTTTTTGCGAAAGCAGTAAATTTTTATTTTTTAATATCATACCCTATTTTTTCAGGGGGTGTTTTTGTTTTTATTATTTATTTTTAAAACAAAAGTATAAATAATATGGGGTTTGTGTAACAGTAAGTTAAAAATAATCAAAACAAGTCATTATTAATTTTTTAAAATAAGGCTGTTTAAATAACATATTACTATTATTTTGAAGTCAAATTTTTGATTTCATAATTCTGCTGCAAAAAAGGTAAAAAGTCATTTTTTTTTTGAAGTTGTTAGAAAAAAAGGTAATAAATTCGTCAATGAAAAAGGAAAAAAAACCTACAAAAGCAACTTTTTATAAGCTCGCTTTTTTACTAAAATCGTATCAAAAACAATAACCAAAAAAAACAATAACCAATAAATTGAAATTTTAACCAAAATTAATGCACATGAAAAAAGCCACTTTTATTTTAGCTTTATTGCTTACGTCTAATTTAATTTTAGCTCAAGAGGAAGGAACAAAAACACCTCCAGCTACAACTTTTGCAGGTTCTGCAGATGCTTATTACAAACTTGATTTCGCAAAAGATCCAGCAAATAATAAAACAAGTTTTACTAATTCCAGTAACTCTTTTGAATTAGGAATGGCTTCTATTGAAGCGTCTCATAAGTTTGGTAAAGCCTCAGTTTTCGTTGATTTAGGATTTGGAAGAAGAGCTGCTGAATTCTCTTACAATGATACATCACCAAATGACAATGTTACTTTTTTAATTAAACAATTGAATTTTACTTATGAGTTTTCAGAATCATTTAAAGTAATAGCAGGTAGTTTTGCTACACACGTTGGATATGAATTAGTAGATGCAGTTGATAATAAAAACTACAGTATGTCCTATGCCTTTACTAATGGTCCATTTTTTAATACGGGAATTAAAGCACAATATACTGCTGGTAAATTTGGTTTGATGGCAGGAATTACAAACCCAACTGATTTTAAAACGGCGATTGATAGTGGAACAGATCAAAAAACATATATTGCTCAAGCGTCCTACACTGGAGATACTGGTGCAGTTTATTTAAATTTCACTTCTGGAAGTAATAATCCGTCATCTGACACAAATGCTACGCAGTTTGATATTGTAGCTACTAAAAAATTAGGAGATAAATTTGGAATTGGTTTCAATGGAACTTATGCGTCATTGAAAAACGATAGTAATGGTTCTTTAGATGCTAATTGGTTTGCCCTAGTTGGTTATGCTAATTATATGTTTTCTGACAAAGTAAGTTTGGCTTACAGAATTGAATATTTTGATGATAAAGATGCAGCTAAATATGGAGCAATAGACAATAATATTTTTGCAAATACATTGTCTTTAAATTTCAAAGAGGGAAATTTTACCTTCATCCCGGAGGTTCGATTTGATGCTGCTTCAAAAGATATTTTCTTTAAAAGTAATGGAGGAGCTTCTGGTTCAGCAGGTAATATTTTATTTGCAACCACTTATTCCTTCTAATACAAGCTATTTTTTTTTCTGTCATAGCGCCTGTATTAAAGAGTTGTGACAGTTTTTTTACTACTGCTTACTTTTATTTAAAGTAAGCAGTAGTTTTTTTATATAGTGAAGTATTTTTTTCTAAACCAAAAAGCTAAGTTGACTAAGGCAATCAAAGCAGGAACTTCAACTAATGGACCAATTACACCCGCAAAGGCTTGACCGCTATTGATACCAAAAACTCCAATGCTAACAGCAATGGCTAATTCAAAATTGTTTCCTGTAGCGGTAAAAGCAATGGCTGTTGATTTTGAATAATCAGCGCCAAAGTATTTGCCTGCAAAAAAACTAAAAACAAACATAAGGCTGAAATAAATCACTAATGGAACAGCAATTCGGATTACATCTAATGGAATTTGAACAATCAATTCCCCTTTGAGACTAAACATTATGAGAATGGTAAATAGCAAGGCAATCAATGTCAAAGGAGAAACCATCGGAATGTATTTTTCATCAAACCATTCTTGTCCTTTTAAAGCGATTAAACCATACCTGCTAATTATCCCTAAAGCAAATGGAATACCTAAATAAATACCAACACTTTCTGCAATTTGGTTGATACTAATAGTTACATCGTATCCGGTATAACCAAAATATGGAGGTAGTATTGTAATAAAAAAGTAGGCATAGACACTGTATAAAAGTACTTGAAATATACTGTTTAGTGCAATTAGTCCTGCAGCATATTCTCGATCTCCATCAGCCAAATCATTCCAAACAACAACCATTGCAATGCATCTTGCTAGCCCGATTAGGATAACACCAATCATATATTCGGGATACCCATTTAAGAAGACTAAAGCCAAAATGAACATCAAAATTGGTCCAATAATCCAGTTTAAGAGTAATGAAGTTCCTAATACTTTGGTGTTTTGGAAAACCTCATTTATTTTACTGTAGTTTACTTTGGCTAATGGAGGATACATCATTATGATTAATCCGATAGCCAGAGGAATATTAGTCGTTCCACTCGAAAAGGAATTGATAAAAGTACTACTCGAAGGAATAAAATACCCAATACTTACGCCTACAGCCATAGCTAAGAAAATCCACAAGGTTAAATTTTTATCCAAAAACCCAAGCTTTTTTCGAGCAACAACGGGTGTGCAATTATTTGCTGACATAAATTATAAGGATTTAATTTGACTAAAAACATACAGTAACTCGGTCGCAATTTGTAGGCTTCTTTCTTGATATTTTTCTGTTTGTAAGGGGGTGTTATCAAAAGCTTTTGGATCCTCAAAAGTGATAGGGATTTTTTTTTCGGCCCCTGCAATAAAAGGACATCCGCCATCTGCTTGCGAGCAGGTTAGAATGGCTGCAAATTCGCTTTGGGGATTAAAATCGTCTTCATAATTTTTTGAGAATCCAATTATGGGGTGATCATTAGTGTTGCATTGTATAGTATAAATAGGATTGACGCCTTCACCTATAACTTTTACTTGAAATCCTGAATTAGTCAAGGTTTCGGCTACTTTTGGAAATAAAGCAGTTGCTTCTGTTCCGCCAGAATAACAAAATACATTCTTGATATTGTAATAGGCAGCAGCAGTTTGTGCCCAAACTTGTGACAAATGACTTCTTCTAGAATTATGGGTACAAATGAAGTTGAGTCGAATAGCTAATCCACTGTTAGCTTTAGCTTGGATAAAATGAACAAGTGGTGCTAAAACTTGTTTTCTTTCCTCGGAAATGGAATCAAAACTGAGTTGTTCTATAGTTGATTTAATTTTTGGAAACATAAAATAGAATTTAAAATGTGATATATGTATTAGCAACAACTTCCCCCAGGAATGCAAGAGTTTTTTGAAGTAGTAAGTTCTTGTAGAGAAATATGTTGTTTTTCGGCTGGAATGCCACAGTTATCTTGTGCTAAACAATTGGTTTGTTTGCTTAGTAATAAAAAATGATTGTCATTGAATCCTAAGTCATATTTTCCGATAGTCTCGTTTTGGTATTCCACTTCGATTTCTAGATCTTCAATTCCAAGTACTTTTTCTGATAGATGGATAATGTTTAATAATTTGCTTGGTTTTAGTCGGTGATCGGTATCATTGGCATTCCATAATTGAAAATTAACGACCTCTTCTTTGCGAACCGTTCCGCCACAATCAATAAATTTTTTGGTTACGACTCCAACTTCGGTTACATGAAAATGAATGGGCACCATTTGTCCGTTGGGTAAACTAAAGTTTACATCCTCTAGTTTTTCTAAGATTGTTTTTGCTTCTGAAAGTTTCATGATTATTTATTTTAAAAGTTTAGCAACAAGTTGTGTTTGGATTGCATTCGTTTGGTAAGTCGGAATTTGATTTTGAAGTTAAGGTTTCAAAAAACACCTTAATTTTTTCAAAACCTTCTTCATTGATGCAGTAGCAAATGGCATTTCCTTCGATGTTTCCTTTTATAAGTCCAGCGTTTTTTAATTCTTTTAAATGCTGAGATACTGTAGGTTGTGCTAGTGGAAGTTCATTGACGATGTCTCCACAAATACAAGATTTAGTGTCTAGCAGGAATTCTAGAATTGCGATGCGTGCAGGATGTCCCATTGCTTTAGCTAAAAGAGCAATTTGATTTTGATATGCTGTAAAATGTTCTGTTTTTGATGCGCCCATTGTTATATTTTAATATCGCAATATTACGATAATAAATTAATACAAGTCGTATTTAAAATGAATATTTTTTCTTTGAATCCGTATTAGACTTTGTAGAGAAACTGAATTATTCAATAAAAGCAAGTGCTTAAAGACTATTTTTAAGAGGGAAACAGCGTTAAGTGAATACTTTTATAAAATATAAACCAATGAGCTATTACTTTTGTGTTTTGCGTTTAAAAATGGAAAGGAGTGCTTGATATTGAAGAAAACATCTAAGATTATATTTGACTAAAACTTCAATAGTAAAAACAAATGAAATTCATGCACTGAACTCCGCAAAAAAATATAAAAATGGTGAAGTCGTTTAGTTGTAGTAGTTTTTTAATTCGGAATCTAGTTTAAATAAATAAAGGGCGGTTCAAATTAATGAACCGCCCTTTTTTATACTGAGTTAAAAATTATTTTCCATTCAATGACCAGTCATAAGCACGAGTCATTACTTTATAGGTAGTTTCTATTTTTTTCTCTAGGAAGATATTGATGAAGTCTATTTCGTTAAAATAACCCGTTACAAAATCACCTTTATAGGTTTCGAACATTTTTGGTAATTCAATTGAATTGGTGTTCTTGTAAATTTTGTAAAAATCTTTATCATTGATGTACAATCTAGCTTGTTGCTTAATTTGATCATTTACTTGTTCTGGTGTGTAGGCTGCATTCAATAAAGGTGCATCTCCATTAGTTCCTTTACATAAAACAAAGTGAACACCAGCATCAGCGATAATTTCTCTCAAAATAGTGTTTTCAATATCATTAAGAGTCAATTCTTGTTTAGCAACAATGAACGTTCTTTCATTAAAAAAACCAGGAATGGTATTTACAGAAACGATTGGAAGTTTTTCAACCACCGCTTTGATGACTAATAAGTTGTAAGTGTTTATCCAAAAAGCTTTGGCTTCTTCTTTGGTTCTGAAATCTGTTTTTAACTTTGAAATGTTGTCCAAAATGTAAATTAATTCTCCTGGACTTTTCTTTAATTGAGCGTAATTTACTTTTCCTTCTGGAGAAACATTTTTCTTCAAAAATTCATTGGTTTGTTCGAAGAAATCAGTCAAAGTTTGTGCTTGTGAATAAGAGGTAATGATTAAAAATGAGACAAATAGTAAAATTTTCTTCATATAAATTTAGATTTTTTCTTGGTTTTAGGTTGATACAATCATTTACAAATAATTGAGCAAATAAACTAATTTTTTTTAACAAATTAATATTAATTTGATTTAAAATTCATAGTTCATACGAAAACTATTTTTGTGCTACTGCGTATCTGTTTTTAATTTCTTTTTTTTGTTGAAGTATTGTTTTTGAAATTCTAAAAATCAAGTACAATTCTAATCGTTTTGTCTAGTTTTGCTATAAAATAAGGAATTGATTTTTTTTATTTTTTCTGTTTTGGTACTAGATTTACGAAATCGATTGCATTTATTTTGTATGCATGCATAATATATCGTTTTCTTTTGCTATTTTTGATTCCGTTAAAATATATAGTATGGAAAAACAATCTTTAGAATCACTTTTACAAATCACGCATCCGGTGATTATGGCTCCTATGTTTTTGGTATCCAATACAAAAATGGTAATCGAAGGAATGAAGAGTGGCATTGCAGCTTGCATTCCTGCATTGAATTATCGTACGCTCGAGGACTTACGCACTTCTATTATTGAATTGAAGCAAGCTAAAGTTTCAGGTGGTAGTTTTGGATACAATTTGATTGTCAATAAGTCTAATGTAAAGTACAAAGAACAACTGCGGGTGTTGTGTGAAGAAGGGGTAGATTTTATCATTACTTCTTTGGGTTCACCTGAGGAAACAATTGCTGAAGCTCACAAAGTTGGCATCAAGGTTTTTTGTGACGTTACAGATTTGGCTTTTGCAAAAAAAGTAGAAAGTCTAGGTGCTGATGCTATTATTGCTGTAAATAATCAAGCTGGTGGACATAGAGGAAATCTGGATCCAGAAGCATTAATTAAGTTATTGAATGAGCAAACAAGCTTACCAGTAATTTCTGCTGGTGGCGTAGGAAGTAAAGCTGATTTAGACGAAATGCTAAGCTATGGTGCTGTAGGTGTTTCTGTGGGTAGTCCGTTTATAGCCTCAAACGAAGCTGGAGTTTCTCAAGAATACAAACAAGCTTGTGTGGATTATGGTGCTAAAGATATTATTATGACAGAGCGTATTTCAGGAACTCCTTGTACAGTCATCAATACCCCTTATGTGCAAAAAGTAGGTACAAAGCAAACTTGGATCGAAACACTTTTAAATAAAAATAAGAGCTTGAAAAAATGGGTCAAAATGATTCGTTTCTATATAGGAATGAAAGCCACAGAAAAAGCCGCGACTCAGGTTACATACAAGACCGTTTGGGTGGCGGGACCTAGTATAGAAGACACTACTGCTATTTTACCAGTGCAACAAATTGTTCAAAAATTAGTGGGATAGTATGTACGAAAAGATATTTTTGGTATTGAATAAGTTTGTTGATAAATCTACTTTATTCAAGGTTTTGTTCAATTGGTCGCCAATGTACCGAAGAAGTTGTGGTAAAATAATTCATGTTTCAAAAGATTTGCATACCGTTCGCATCAAGATTCCATTGAGCTATAAAAACAAAAATTATGTTGGTTCCATTTTTGGCGGAAGCTTGTTCGCTGCAACCGATCCAATTTATATGATTCAGCTTATGCAAATTTTAGGAAAAGACTATGTGGTTTGGGATAAAGCTTCTGTTATTCGATTCCGTAAACCTGTTTTCAGTGTGGCTTATGCTGATTTTCATTTTACTAGTGATGAAATTGCAGAAATTCAACAAAGAGTTGCCGAAGAAAATGAGGTGAATTACGTTAAACAATTATTGATTACCAATGCCAATCAAGAAGTGTTTACAGAGTTAGAGAAAACTATTTACATTAGTAGCAAAGCACATTACAAGCAAAAACTGCAAAAAAAGAAAGCCTCAAAAGAGCCTTCTTAATAATAAAGCCTAAAATCTAAAAGCTGACACAAAGCGTATTGTTTTTCGAATAGTTTTTCGACTACGTCCGTAATGTCGTCTTCTTTTTGGCACAAATCAAAAAAAGTTTTGTCGAGCAAATGACTGCTTATTTGGTTTGAGGCTAAACCATAGCCCGAAACAGCTCTAGCTCCTGTAATATCCAAAAAGTATTGGGCTTCTTCTTCGTCTAAGTCCAGTACTTTTGCATTGGCAAAGTGAATGATTTTACCTTTCATTTTGCCTTCAAATAGTTCTGCAATTTCTTCCAAACTATACAAGTAATCGTTCAAGCAAATGGTATTGGCTTCTCCAGGCATCACCAAGTAAATGATTTCATAAGCCTGAAAATTATTGTCGTCATAAAGTAAAGTGCTCAAACTTTCTTCAAGACCTTCAATTGTGTCACAAGTCTTGTAAATACTCGTTAAACCTTGTTCAAAAGCCATTTTTTCAAGGTTTTTGATTACGGCTGTTTGTTGCTCAATTGCTGCATCAGGAACTCCTTCGAGGCAGAAAATAAACTTTTCTTGGTGCATAACGTATCGTCTAAATAGGCTACAAAAATATTCTTTCTTTTTGAGATTCTAAATTTTGTGGAGATCATTCTTCTTTCAAAAGAGAATTTTTATCCAAAAAAAATCCGTTACAGTGAAGTAACGGATTGGTTTAAAGAGTTCAAGTAAGTTTATAAAACATTCAATTCTTGCATACATTGTTTCATACTTTGATAGGTTCTTTCGATGTCGTTGTCTAGTCCAATAGAAAAACGAATCAAACCATCTGTAAGTCCCATTTCGGCTTGTTCTTCTAGTGGTATTTCGCTAGATGTTGAGGTGCCTGGTGCGCTAAATAAGGTTTTGTAAAAGCCCAAACTTACCGCCAAATAGCCCAGATTGCGCGCTTGCATCAACTCCATTAAGGCGTTAGCAGTGGCTAAATTTCCAACATCTAGAGTCATCATTCCACCAAAGCCGTATTCAGGATTAATCATATTTTTGTACAGTTGATGACTCGGGTGACTGGCTAAACCAGGATAAACCGTTTTTAAACCATCCTTTTCAAATCGTTCAGCAAGATACTGCGCATTGTAACTGTGTTGTTTCATTCTAATATGTAGCGTTCGAAGGTTTTTCATCACACTAGCCGAGCGAAGACTGTCCATAGTAGGTCCTAGAAGCATACTTGCGCCTGTATTTACATTTTTCAAATTGTTGATAAATTCGCGACTGGCACAAGTTACACCACCAACGGTATCGCTACTTCCATTAATGTATTTGGTCAAACTATGTATCACAACATCAGCACCCAAACGAGCAGGAGAAACTGAAAGTGGCGAAAAAGTATTGTCGACTACCAAAGTTATGTTGTGTTTTTTGGCGATTGCAGACAATCCCGAAATATCGGCAACTTCTAGCAAAGGGTTACTTACCGTTTCGCAATACAACACTTTGGTGTTTGGTGTAATCGCTGCTTCTACTACCGCTAGTTTTGTGATGTCCACAAAGGTCGTTTCAATGCCTAAACGCGGTGTAAAGTTTTTAAGAAAAGCATAGGTTCCGCCATAAATCGTGCGGCTAGATACAATATGGTCGCCTGCACCACACAATTGCAAAAGTGTTGGCGTAATGGCTCCCATTCCCGAAGCCGAAACGTTGGCGGCTTCCGTACCTTCCATCGCAGCTAGCGCTTGGTCTAAATACAAGTTACTAGGCGAGGAGTGACGCGAATACAAATAGCAACCTTCCATATTGCCCTCAAAGGTGTCAAACATCGTTTTGGCAGATAGAAAAGTGTAGGTAGACGAGTCAGATATCGAGGGATTTACACCTCCAAATTCCCCAAAATACTGTAAATCCTGAATGTTATCTGCTGGATTAAAATCGTTATTTTTCATAGTCTATATTTTGTTTAGTTATTGTTTTTATTAGGAGCTCATCCCGCTATCCGCTATATCTTTGCCTTTTTAAAGGAAAAAGGCAAAGGATGCCGCTACTATCGGGGCTAGGCTTTCTTGTTGAGAATCACGCCAAAGTAAATAAAAGGTAGATTATTAATCAATAGTAAGTCGTAATTATAGTTTTTTAATCTAAAATATATCATATATTAAGATTATATCTCTATTTTTGTTTTTCAAATCCTGTGTTAATAGATTTTTTTTCACAACACCCAAAACCCAAAACCCAACACCCAAAACCCAACACCCAAAACCCAACACCCAAAACCCAACACCCAAAACCCAACACCCAAAACCCAACACCCAAAACCCAACACCCAAAACCCAACACCCAACACCCAACACCCAAAACCCAAAACCCAACACCCAACACCCAACACCCAACACCCAACACCCAACACCCAACAACTCGCTATGACCTTAGACAGTATTGATAAAAAACTCTTGATTTTACTCCAAACCGATAGTAAAAAAACAACCAAAGAATTGTCTTTAAAACTAAATCTTTCCGTAACAGCAGTTTATGAGCGCATCAAAAAATTAGAGCGCGAGGGCATCATAAGTAAATATGTTGCTTTAGTAGATAAATCCAAAATAGAAAAAGGCTTTGTTGTTTTTTGTCATTTAAAATTAGTACAACACACCAAGGAATTCCTCACCCGATTCGAAAACGAAGTGGTGCAACTGCAAGAAGTCTTAGAATGCCATCACGTGAGTGGCGATTATGATTACATCCTCAAAGTTTTAGTAAAAGATATGGAAGCTTATCGCGAGTTTTTGGTGACCAAGCTCACCACGCTTCAACACATTGGCAGTACACAGAGTACCTTTATGATTAGTGAAGTAAAAAACACCACGGTTATTGGTTTTTGATGCTCTCAAATTTCAGTTCAAACTATGTAATTTATAGTTTTTTCCTTTCAGTTTCTAAAAATGTTTACCGTAAATCAGCAAATTATTTTATGCTTTTAAGTTTGTAATTTGCGAATTTGTGGTTTTTTTATGTTTTCAAACTTGCAGACTTAAGTCTGTCAACCAAAACTAAGTACTTTAAGTCGTAGTGGTTTATTTTATTTTTTATTCTCAAGAAATTCACACAAAAAACCTTAAAAATTAGCGTTTAAACAAAACTTTATTCCTTAATTTTGTCACACAAAAAAATAAATCAACACACTATGAGTTCATTTGACGTAGTCATTATAGGTTCTGGTCCTGGAGGATATGTGTCGGCAATTCGTTGCGCACAATTAGGTTTCAAAACCGCAATTATCGAGAAATACTCCACACTTGGAGG
>CAUPCW010000023.1:0-36826 GCA_963509895.1 uncultured Flavobacterium sp. | reverse complement strand
AATTGCTTTTGAATTGTTTTCCTCTTTTTTGCAGCTTGTTAAACCCAAACATGAAATAATCATGTAAATCCAAAAATTGTTTTTCATGTTTTCTATTTTTTGTTATTTAAATTTAGTCCTAATTTACAAAATAATATCAAGTCATTGATAGAACTCAATGGATGATTTTAATTCCCCTATAATATAGCCCTTAAAAACAAATTCTTGATGAGAACAATCAGCTACATCGTAAGTTTACTGTTACTAGGCGTTGCCTTTTTTCTATTGTCAGAATATCCAGATTCAGGCAGAATGGGTTTAATTGCTGGCGGCATTACCGTTATTGGTTTTATGTTGAACTTGACCAGTTATTTTAGTCATAACTCCAAAAAGGCTTTTGAAAAGTAAATGTTTCAAAAAGGAGAAGACCATTTGCCATCCGTATAAACGGCATTGCCAGTTAGGGTTTTAATAAAAGCGGTCAGCGCATTTACTTCGGTAGCAGTTAAATGCAATTGCTGACCAAAACCATTTGGGCGTAAACGGGGGTCTAAATTGGTATTACCGGGGGCTAAATTTATCGTTCCGTAGTGACCAATCACATTTTGTAAGGTTGCTAAATTACCCGTATGCATCATAGGGCCGTTGGGTTCGCCTCTTTGATTGAGTAAGTCTCGCAAAGATGGAGCTTTTGTATTGGTTATATCAATTCCAGTTGCATTTAATACGCCAATTATCCCGTTGTTTCTGGAGTTGGGATCTATATCAAACTCTGGCGCAGCATGGCATACTGCACAGCCTAATCCTCCTGATGTTCTATTGCCTGTGGCATCAAAAACTGGGGGAGTTAAAAATAAGGTTTTACCTTGGTTTTCTTGTGCCGTAAAGTTGCTAAAATTTTCATTTTCATTGGTTACTGCGGCTCTTCCAATATCGAATTTGGAATCAAAAGATTGAATGCTTCTAACAAATTGTGCCAAAGCCAATTGAATTTTGGTTTCGGTAATCTCCTCGGAACCATAAACAAATTGAAATAATTCTTTGTAGTATTCAATATTTTGCAATTTGGTAATTAGGTTTGCCAAACTAGCATCGCCGTTGGTACCACTAAATCCCATTTCGATATGATTCTGAATGGGTTGTGTTGTTTGATTTTCTAAATTTGTAGCTCTTTCATCCCAAAAGAATTTGCTTTCGTTGGCAAATCGAGAGTTGACAAGTCGCATGGAATGTCTGGTTGTTGTTCCATTGATTCCAACACTAGCAATGGCATCATCTCCAAATGCATTGGCTTGTTTATGGCAAGAGGAACAAGAGATGGTATTGTTAGCAGATAAATTTTTATCATAAAATAAAACCCTTCCTAAAGTTGCTCCTTTATCAGTAATCGAATTACCACTGGTATTGTCTTTGGTAATGTATGAGGGAACACTTTGATTTTGATAATTAAGTAACTTATTCAAATCTATTTTTCCTGAAAATGTTTTGGAAACATATGGGTAAGAATCTATTGTATTATAATTAGTTTCATTATCATTTTTAGAACATGAACTGATTATCATCACAACTATACTAAGGAAAATCAAATTAGCTTTATTCATAAGTTATTTTTTAAAATTAAGTATTCTTTGTTTATTTAACACTAAGACTACATTTTTTTTAAAAAGTTTAATTAATAGAAAATTTTTTGTTAGTAATCACTCAAGTGAATATTAGGTAAATTGGTTCCTTTTTTTTTTATTTTTAAATGCAGAGATTGATTTTTTTTGTACTATTTTTTATACATTTGAAAATCTAGTTTTGCTACATCTAGTTTTAAACCGTTAGAAAATTCATATATAATTAATGGATAAGATGTTAGCTATTTTATTTCAGCTTTTTTAAAAGAACAGCTTAGTTGTGTTCATTTTTTTAATTTAATACTATTTCTATACATGAATAAAATCTGTTGCCTTTTGATTTTTTTATCTCTTTTTGCTTGTTCTCAGGAAGATAAGGAAGAAGTAGTCATTCAACCCATTCAAAAAAACAAATTAGAATTGAGTTTTGATGGAAAGATGGTAGAAGAAAACAATATCATTGTAAACGCTTATTATATTTGTAATCGACAACTTCATATTAATGTTACCTCAAAAAAAGGAATCATCACTTCAGATTTGCTGACAATGATTTTAACCGATAAAGGAGAATTAGAGTATACTAAATTCGTTGATAAGAGCAATCAATATGAACAATCGTATCAGACAGCAGATTTTATTCCTTCTTCAACTTTAAAAATTGATGAGTTTGTATTTACAGAAAATAAATTGTTGAAAATTAAGTTTAGTGGTGCTTTGTTAAAAAGAATAGAGAGTTTAAGTAGCAATGTCATATCTAAAAGCTGTAGTGGAGTCATAACGATTACCGAGTTTGGAAAGTCTGAATGTTCTACTTTTAATGATTATATCTATTTAAACAATCAAATAGTATTCAGTACTATAACCAAAACCTCTCAAGCAACAAAACCTGATCCAATTGTGGGTTATAGTTCTAATTCGTTGAATGGATTTAATATTCAATTCAAAAATCTCACTAAGCCTTTTGCTGATATGCCATTAGGGACTTATATTTTTGATTCCTCTTCAAGTACAGAAAAGATTGAGTTTAGAGAATATATTGGTATTCCAAAAGTATTTTACACCCTTTATGATCTTCCAACCGATTGGAAACTTTATCAATCAGCAGGTAATTTTACTATTCTTGAAAAGAGACAAATCAACGGAAAGACGATTGTTAAGCTAAAGCTTAATTTTAAGGCAAATCATAATGGAATTACAGTATATAATTTCTCTAACGCCACTTGTGAAACCTCATTTTAATCAACTATATATGGAATTACTCAGACCAAACACCGAAAGAGCAAAAGTTGCCATAACTTTAATATGGATCGTACTTTTTTTTGATATTATTTCTTTTATTTCTAGCTACATGCAGTACGATTTGCTCCAAACCGTTTCCAATGGTGGATTTATCACAACCGATGAAGCAAACAACAATGATTTAAGAGAACAGGTTATTGCGATTAGTTACATGATAGTGAATGTAATTTCTGCTGTGACGTTTATTATGTGGTTTAGAAGAGCTTATTTTAATTTACACCTTAGAATTAATAATTTATCTCATACAGAAGGTTGGGCTGCAGGATGTTGGTTTGTGCCAATAATCTGCTTGTATAGACCTTATCAAATTATGAAAGAGTTATACCAAGACTCTAAATTATTGCTAATGCAGCATGAATCGGATGGGGTTGAAAATTTTAATACGCAATTTTTAGGAACATGGTGGACTATGTGGATTATTAATAATCTTATTGGTCAATTTGTATTCAAATATAGTATGAAAGCTGAGTCTATATATGAGTTAACAACAAGTACTATTGCGAGTATGGTTGGGAATAGTACTGGTATCGTTCTAGCAATTATAACAGTCAAAATCATCATGGATTATTCAAAAATTGAACCTTTGTTACGAGATTTGAAGACCGAAGATGATGTTGATAAAAATATAGACGTAAGTTTATCTTAAAACAAAAAAGCAATGTTCTCACATTGCTTTTTTTAGTTATTTCGGTTGAATCAAAAATTCCTTCGGTGGTTGTGCTTGCAGCAAATGGGTTACGAAATAATCCCATCGTTTGCGCATCATATAAAAAGTGTCTCCACCAAAACCATGACGCGCATTAGGGAAAAGGATGAAATCAAAATCTTTATTGGCTTTTTGTAACCCTTGAATCACAAGATAAGTGTTGTAAGGAGGTACATTGTCATCCATTCCGCCATGCGCTAATAATAATTTTCCTTTTAAATTTGCAGCAAAATTAGCATTGGCTTGATCTTCATAATTAGATTTTCCGTTGGCATCTTTAGTCAAAAGGCCAATGTATCGTTCACCCCAATCATCTTCATAATTTCGGTTTTCATGATTACCAGATTCGGAGATACCCACTTTGTAAAATTCTGGATATCTGAATAATGCTGCCGCTGTAGCATAACCGCCACCAGAATGCCCCCAAATCCCAACCTTATCCAAATCCATAAAGGGATATTTAGTGGCTAATTGCTTAATTCCAGAGATTTGATCTTCTAAAGTGTTATCGGCCATATTGCCATAACAAGCATCGTGAAACGATTTGGAACGGTCTGGATTACAAGTTCCATCAATGATGACAACTACAAAACCTAGTTCGGCCAAGGCTTGATGGTCAGAACGAGCGGACATAAAATTCCTTGTTCCAACACCGCCACCTTGAGGTCCAGGATAAATATAATTAACTACAGGATATTTTTTAGTTGCATCCAAATGAGTAGGAGTAAAGAGCAATCCGTATAAATCCCATTTTCCATCTCTTGATTTTACTTTGATGGGTTCTGGTGCTTTCCAACCCGTTGCCACTAGTTTTGAGATATCTGCTTTTTCAAGGGTTGTAATTAATTTCCCAGTAGTTGTTCTCAAAACCGAAACGGGTGCCACATGGGGCTGTGAATAAGTATCAACAAAATAGTCTCCATTGGGAGATAATGAGATGTTGTGGTTGCCATCTTCTGGAGTAAGTAATTGAAGATTTTTTCCACTGAAATCAATTCGGTAAAAATGACTGAAATAAGGATCACGACCTGATTCTTTTCCATTGGCTTCAAAATAAAGTACTCGATTTTTTTCGTCTATTTTCAAAAGTTGGGTTACTACAAAATTCCCTTTGGTGATTTGTGATTTTAATTTACCAGTTTTGGCATCATATAAATACAAATGTCCCCAATCGTCACGTTCACTGTACCAAATGATTTCATTGGAACTTTCTAAATAATGCCAATTTACTTTTCCTTGACCACTTTCGTATTGTGTGGCTACTTTTTCTTCAAAGATGTCTTTTACGGCACCTGTTAGTGCATCGGCAATTCTAACTTTGGCTTGTTTATGATCTCGTGAAGTAGAAACAAAGACTAATTTCGTTCCTTCAGCATTCCATTCGTTATCATCAAAAGAACCAGAACACGAAATATCATCGCACAAGGTTCCTCTTCGTGGATCGGGAGCCATATTGAAACGAATAACTTTTGGCGTTTCAACTTCGATAATTACACGCTCAATTTGAATTATTTTTTCATCTCCAGGAAGCGGATATTTCCAAGCTTCTAATTTGGGAGCTCCCACATTGGTTGAAACCAAATACATATCTTTTACATGGCGTTGATCTTGTTGAAAAGTGGCAATTTTTTTAGAATCGGGAGACCATAATAAAATAGCCTTGTTGCTGTGTTTCCATCCTGCATTATCGGTGGCATAGCCGTAATCCTTTACGCCATCGAAAGTGAGTTGGATTTCTTTTTGTGAAGCCAAATCTTTCACCCAAAGATTCCAATCTTTGATAAAAGCGGCTTTTTTACCGTCTGGAGATTTTACTTCAAAGGGAGTAACTGTATAAGTTGGGGTAGTAGGAGTGTTGCTTTCAGGAAGTAACGATTTTAAATCTGATCCTTTTTTTCGAGTGCCATCAACTGTATGGATGACTACTATTTCTTTTCCTTTGGGAGTAGTATTGTTGTACCAAAAATCACCATTTGGTAACCAATTTGGGCTTATGTTACTATTGAAAACTAATTTGTTGGTATTGAATCCTAAATATTTTACCGCTTGTTCATAATCGTTTGTCGTAAGTGTTTTGTTGCTGTTTTGAGCTTGGACAGTAAAGCCTATGAGCATTAGAACAAGAGACAGAAAGCTTTTTTTAGTCATGGTGGTTAAAAATAATTGTTTCGGCTAAATTTAAACAATTCTACTTAACTATTATGGTTTTGTTTTTACTCTGTTTTTATGAAATTTTTATTAATACTTCATGTGGATATATTTTTTTTTTTGCGTGAGGGACAGGAGCCAATGTTATTAAGTTAAGAGATTTTAGATTGAAGATTAACGATTCTTGATTTTTGATTTTGGAGCAAGTGAATAAAAAATTAAATGATTTTCAGTATCTTATACATCAGCAATCAAAAATCGTTAATCAAAAATCAGCAATCATTTTATCATTTAACCCTTAACTTAATAACATTGGGGCAGGAGCTGGCTACCGAAGTAGCGCGGATGGCCCGACCAAAGTAATGAAAGGGGCGACTAACAAGCTTATTTTAAATAGCCCCTTTTATTACTGTGGGCACGCCCAAATTTTTAATTGTAAAACCCCATCTTTTTTAATTTAGTAAATTGACAAGAGGTCTTCGGATATTGTGCTTAAATCCTTATTTTTGCCTACCTTTAATAAAAACAGACATGCACCAATATATCGATCAACTTAACGAAGCGCAACGCGAACCAGTACTTCAAAAAGACGGACCAATGATTATTATCGCTGGTGCCGGCTCAGGAAAAACTAGGGTGCTTACGATTCGTATTGCTTATTTGATGAGTCAAGGGGTTGATGCATTTAATATTTTGTCGCTTACATTTACCAATAAAGCGGCTCGAGAAATGAAAAATCGTATTTCTCAAATTGTTGGTTCTGGCGAAGCAAAGAATTTATGGATGGGAACGTTTCACTCTGTTTTTGCCCGAATTTTGCGTTCGGAAGCAGAACATTTGGGGTATCCATCTAATTTCACAATTTACGACTCCCAAGATTCTTTACGTTGTATATCTGGAATTATTAAGGAAATGCAATTGGATCGCGATATTTATAAACCAAAACAAGTATTGAGTAGAATTTCGAGTTATAAAAATAGTTTAATTACCGTTAAAGCTTATTTCAATAACCCTGAATTGATGGAAGCCGATGCGATGTCGAAAAAACCACGATTGGGCGAAATTTATCAGCAATATGTTGAACGATGCTTCAAATCAGGCGCCATGGATTTTGATGATTTATTATTAAAAACCAATGAGCTTTTGACTCGTTTTCCGGAGATTTTGGCTAAATATCAAAATCGTTTCCGGTATATTTTGGTCGATGAGTACCAAGATACTAATCATTCTCAATATTTAATTGTACGTGCTTTATCGGACAAATTCCAAAATATATGTGTGGTTGGTGATGATGCACAGAGTATTTATGCTTTTCGAGGTGCTAATATTAACAATATTCTGAATTTTCAAAAAGATTACGAAGGAGTAAAAACCTTTCGTTTGGAACAAAATTATCGTTCTACCCGAAATATTGTAGAGGCCGCCAACACTATCATTGATAAAAATAAAACTAAGTTAGACAAAGTGGTTTGGACAGCCAATGATTTTGGTCCAAAAATCAAAGTACACCGCAGTTTGACTGATGCGGAAGAAGGTCGATTTGTAGCGAGTACAATTTTTGAGCAAAAAATGCAAAATCAGTTGCATAACGGAGCTTTTGCTATTTTGTACAGAACGAATGCGCAATCTAGAGCCATGGAAGATGCTTTAAGAAAAAGAGATATTCCGTATCGTATTTACGGTGGATTATCTTTTTATCAAAGGAAAGAAATTAAAGATGTGTTGTGTTATTTGCGTTTAGTAATCAATCCCAAAGATGAAGAAGCTTTGGTACGCGTGATTAATTATCCTGCAAGAGGAATAGGGGATACCACTATCGAAAAGTTGACAATTGCAGCCAATCATTATAAGCGTTCGATTTGGGAAGTCATGCAAAATGTGGATAAAATTGATTTGAAATTAAACTCGGGAACCAAACAAAAACTTTTGGATTTTGTCACAATGATTCAAAGTTTTCAGGTTATTAATGAAAATCAAGATGCTTTTTACATCACAGACCACGTAGCCAAAAAAACAGGTTTAGTTCAGGAATTAAAAAAAGATGCTACTCCAGAAGGAATGGCTAAAATTCAAAATATTGAAGAGCTCTTAAACGGTATCAAAGATTTTACCGAAGGACAAAGAGAAATTGATGGCGCTCGCGGGGCATTGGCCGAATTCATGGAAGATGTAGCCTTGGCAACTGATTTAGATAAAGACACTAGCGACGAAGATCGTGTAGCTTTAATGACTATTCACTTAGCAAAAGGGTTGGAGTTCCCTCATGTTTTTGTAGTAGGAATGGAAGAAGATTTGTTTCCAAGTGCTATGAGTATGAGTACTCGAAGCGAATTAGAAGAGGAACGAAGATTGTTTTATGTGGCTTTAACACGTGCAGAACATCAAGCTTATTTGACATATGCCCAATCCCGTTATCGTTGGGGGAAACTAACAGATAGTGAACCTTCTAGATTTATAGAAGAAATCGATGGGCAATTTTTAGAATACCTAACTCCAGCCGAAAGCAATTACCGTTATAAACCCCAAATTGATAGTGATATTTTCGGGGATGTGGATAAATCCAAATTGAGATTAGCCAAGCCAGTCGCTGGAGTTCCTCCAAAAAACTACTCGAGTAATGAACCAAAATCTGAAATATCCATTCGGAAATTAAAACCGTTGAGCAATCCAAATGCCTCAGGTTCTGCTAATTTATTTGACAATCAATTAGTAGTTGGGAATGTGGTAATGCATGAACGCTTTGGCAAAGGCCAAGTTTTAAATATCGAAGGAGTAGGAGCCGATAAAAAAGCTGAAATCAAATTTGAAGTGGGTGGTATTAAGAAATTATTATTGCGTTTTGCAAAATTAGAAGTGATTGGGTAATTCAGAAAAGATATCTCAATGCTTCCATTCAAAATTTAAATAAAGATGGCACAATTTATTAAAATATACGAAGATAAACCCAGTGAAGCCGCTATTGCTAAAGTGGTGAAAGTTTTAAAAGAAGGGGGATTAGTTATTTTTCCAACCGATACTGTTTATGGTTTGGGCTGTGATATTACTAATTCAAGAGCTTTAGAAAAGATTGCTAAAATTAAAGGAATCAAATTAGAAAAAGCCAACTGGTCTTTTATTTGCCATGATTTGAGTAATCTTTCGGATTATGTTCGTCAAATTGATACTGCTACTTTTAAAATATTAAAACGCGCTTTGCCTGGTCCCTATACTTTTATTTTACCAGGAAATAATAATTTGCCCAAAGAATTTAAAAAGAAAACAACAGTTGGAATTAGAGTACCCGACAATTCCATTATTTTAGAATTGGTACGTCAACTTGGGAATCCAATTGTTTCTACTTCAATTCGCGATGATGATGATGTTATTGAATACACTACAGATCCTGAATTGATTTTTGAAAAATGGCAAAATTTAGTAGATGTTGTAATTGATGGTGGCTATGGAGATAATATTGGATCAACAATTATAGATTTATCTGATTATGAGCCGATTGTTGTGAGAGAAGGTAAAGGGAGTTTAGATATTTTGTAAAAAAATAAGTTTTTTAACTCTATTTTCTTAAAAAACAGAATTAAATGTTATTTTACTTTATTTTTTTTTTATATTTACTATAAGAAAGTCCTTAAAAAAAGAGTAAAACATATAATGAAATGCTATTCTTAATATATTTAATTGGTTATTAAAATAATATTGAGGATACATGATGGCAGGTCGAAAGACCTGCTTTTTTTGTATAAAGCAAAAAAAAAAACGTCTTGAAATTAATCAAGACGCTTCTTAAATTTAATTGAAAATAAATTACTGTTGTTTTTTCATTTCTTTTTCGATCATATCATAGAATTGGTCGATTTTTGGTAACACCACAATTCTAGTTCTTCTATTTTTAGAACGATTATCTGGAGTGTCATTTTCTACTAATGGAATATAAGAACTTCTACCCGCAGCAATCAATTGAGCTGGTTTTACTCCTAAATCATTAGTTAATACTCTGATAATTGAAGTAGAGCGTTTTACACTCAAATCCCAGTTGTCTAATAAAACTCCATTACTTCTGTAAGGAACATTATCGGTATGACCTTCAACCATACATTCAAAATCAGGTTTGTCATTCACAACTTTAGCTACTTTAGCTAAAACAGCTTTAGCTTTATCAGTTACATCATAACTACCGCTTTTAAATAACAATTTATCAGCAATAGAAATAAACACAACCCCTTTTTCTACATTAATTTCAATATCTGGATCAGAGATACCTACAGAACTTTTCAAACTAGTTACTAAAGCAAGTGTTACACTATCTTTTTTAGTCAATGCGTCTTGCATTCTGCTAATTTTCAAATCTTTTTCTTTGATTGTTTCTAATGCTTTTTCAATGTTTTCAGCTCCCTTTGTAGTGAGAACTGTCATGTCTTTTGAAGTGTTAATCAACAACTGATTTTTCTCTTTTAAACCTTCGACAGTAGCAGAAAGTCCTGCTTTTTCTTCTAAGCAAGAGTTTAATTTTACAGTGGCTGTATTTAATAAATCTTGAGTCTCTTTGTTTTTAGCTTCCAAATCGGTGTATTTCTTTTTAGAAACACAAGAAGTTAACAAAGTTAAAACCGACAAAGCAATTACTATTTTTCTCATAATTTTTGTTTTAATAATGTTTTACAAAGTTAAATTTTAATATGAATACCTAGGTATAAAATATTGTTAAACTAGCTTTTCAAAAATGGTGCCACCTTTAATAAAATAGGCATGTACGATACTTTTTACTTTATAATACGACTGCTTTTGAGAAGCACTTCTTTTTTTAAAATGCTTACTAAAATACTGATAAAAAGCGAGATGCGCTTTCAAAATAGCAAAAAAATGTTTGGGTTTGCCCTTAATTAAAAATTGCACTCCTGCAATACCATCCAAAATCATTCGTATGAAAAGAGTTCTGTATAAAACAGAATGAGGTAAATTTTTAGTGAGCATGTAGAGCGAATTTCTAAAATTCAATTCGGTTTTTCTAGGATTACCCTGTTGTAAAGTGGCGCCTCCAACATGATACACCACAGAACTTGGAATGTATTTTACAATATGCCCCAAATTAATTGCTCTCCAACACAAATCAATTTCTTCTTGATGAGCGAAGAAATCAGCATCAAATCCTTTTAAGTCATGATAAATTGAGGTTCTAATAAAAAAACAAGCCCCTGAAGCCCAGAAAATTTCGATGCTATCATCATACTGTCCGTTGTCTTTTTCTACTGTATCAAAAATACGTCCACGACAATATGGATACCCGTATTTATCAATAAAACCACCAGCAGCACCAGCATATTCAAAATATTCTTTATTTTTATAGTCTAATATTTTGGGCTGAATGATAGTAGTTTGTGGCTCATTTTTAAATGTAGTAATAATGGGTTCTAACCAATTGGGAGTAACCTCAATATCTGAATTTATTAAGGCGTAAATGTCGGCATCTACAAATTGTAAAGCTTCGTTGTAACCCCCAGCAAATCCATAGTTATCCGTATTTTTAATCACTTCAACAGTTGGAAAATTGGAGGTTATGTATGAGATAGAATCATCTGTAGAAGCATTGTCAGCAACATATATGGTTGCTTCGGGTGAATATTGAATAATAGAGGGCAGGAATTGCTCAAGTAGCGATTTACCATTCCAATTAAGAATAACTACGGCTAATTTCATTGGTTTTGTTGACTTTTATTTAGGAATGTAGAAGTATAATCAGGAAGTGTTTTTAGAAAATTATATTTTTCATTTTCAAAATCCATCGTGCAATAATAATGGTTTAAACCATTGGTTACCATCAAATATTGTGATTGTAGTGTCATATTATATTGGGCAATCTGATCAAAAGTAGCTTGGCTAATAGTAATGTGTGGCGCCTTGCATTCTACCAACGCAAAAATAGTTCCATTAGGATTGAACAAAACGATGTCATATCGCTTTCTTAATCCATTCACATGTAGCACTTTCTCAACATTGATAAGGGATTTAGGGTATTTTTTTTCTTGCATTAAAAATTGCACCACATGTTGACGTACCCATTCTTCTGGAGTGAGAATTATAAATTTTTTCCGAATTTCATCAAAAATTGACACTTTATTTTCGCTATTTTTGAATCGAAAAGAGTAAGTAGGAAAATTGAGTTCTTGCATAACGCAAAAATAGTTATTTTGTTGGTAGTTTATTGTTGGTTCTTTAAATTACTACTAATCCTCGAACTCGAATCATAAATCAAAAGAATGGACGAAGTAGTAAAGATTGTCAACGACATAAAAGCTGGAAATATCAAACCTATCTATTTTTTAATGGGAGAAGAATCCTATTACATTGATAAATTATCCGATTATATCGAAGAAACTATTTTGACCGAAGAGGAGAAAGGTTTCAACCAAACGGTTTTATATGGTCGTGATGTTACAATAGATGACATTGTCAGTACTGCAAAGCGTTATCCGATGATGGCTGAACGTCAAGTGGTAATTGTAAAAGAAGCCCAAGAACTCTCAAGAACGATTGATAAGTTAGAAAGCTATGCCGAAAACCCTATGCCTACCACAGTTTTGGTATTTTGTTACAAATACAAAACATTGGATAAACGCAAAAAAGTGACCAAAGTTTTGGCTAAAAATGGTTTGGTCTACGAAAGTAAAAAATTATATGAAAACCAAGTCGGTGATTGGATTAAAAGAGTATTAGCAGGTAAAAAATACGCCATTGAACCAAAAGCATCGGCAATGTTGGTCGAATTTTTAGGGACCGATTTGAGTAGAATTAACAACGAGCTAGAAAAGCTTAAAATCATATTACCAGCTGGGAGTACCATTACAGCTCATCATATTGAGGAGAATATAGGTTTTAGTAAAGATTTTAATGTTTTTGAACTGCGAAAAGCAATTGGTGAGCGCAATCAACTGAAGGCTTATATTATCGCAGAAAATTTTGCTCAAAATCCAAAAGAAAACCCTTTGGTCATGACTACAGGACTGGTTTTTAGTTTTTTTATACAACTCCTAAAATATCACGGATTAAAAGATAAAAACCCAAAAAATGTGGCTGCTGTTTTAGGTGTTAATCCTTACTTCTTAAAAGATTATGATGTGGCTGTTAAAAATTATCCGATGAGAAAAGTTAGCCAAATTATTGGTTCTTTGCGAGATATCGATGTAAAAAGCAAAGGAGTAGGTGCCAATGCACTTTCGAATGGAGATTTATTGAAAGAAATGTTGTTTCATATCTTTAAGTAAAAATTCAAATTCATGTTTACAAATTGATTTTATAAAAAAATTTTATAAAAAATAACGATATTTGCAATTCCGAAAATTAAAAAAATACCACGTTATGGGAATGAATAAAAATACCATCTTGGGATGGGCAGCATTTATAATGGCTTTGATGGGATTATTATTAATAGGCCTTGGTGCTTTTCGATACAGAGATGTTTCTGGATGGGGATTTGCAGCTGTTGGAATAGGTTTTTTAGCCAACGCTTGGGTTTTTAGTTCCTTAAAAGGGAGAGTATAGTTCAGAAATCAAATCGCAAGAGGTATTTCAGATTAATGAACTTAAGTTTTAGAAATTAAATAGTTAAACTAATAAACAAAAGAAAATATGTCAGACGATAAGAAGGTCATTTTCTCAATGCAGAAATTGAGCAAAACCTATCAAGGAGCAGATAAACCGGTATTAAAAAACATCTATTTGAGTTTCTTTTATGGAGCCAAAATTGGTATTTTAGGTCTTAATGGCTCTGGTAAATCTTCTCTTTTAAAAATTATTGCTGGAGTTGATAAAAATTACCAAGGAGATGTTGTTTTTCAACCTGGTTATACAGTTGGTTATTTAGAGCAAGAACCCATTTTGGATGAATCCAAAACAGTAATTGAGATTGTTCGTGAAGGAGTTGCTGAAACAATGGCGGTGCTTGAGGAGTACAACCAAATCAACGATTTGTTTGGTCTTGAAGAAAACTATTCTGATCCAGACAAAATGGACAAATTGATGGATCGTCAAGCAGCTTTGCAAGATAAAATTGATGCACTTGGCGCTTGGGAGATTGATACCAAATTAGAAATAGCGATGGATGCTTTACGTACTCCCGAAGGTGATACTCCGATAAAAAATCTTTCTGGTGGAGAGCGTCGTCGTGTAGCTTTATGCCGTTTGTTGTTGCAACAACCTGACGTTTTACTTCTAGATGAGCCTACCAACCACTTAGATGCTGAATCTGTATTGTGGTTAGAACAACATTTAGCGCAATATGCCGGAACTGTAATTGCCGTGACTCACGACCGTTATTTCTTGGATAATGTTGCTGGTTGGATTTTGGAGTTAGATAGAGGAGAAGGTATTCCATGGAAAGGAAATTATTCTTCTTGGTTGGACCAAAAATCAAGTCGTATGGCTCAAGAAGAAAAAGTAGCTTCTAAACGCAGAAAGACTTTGGAGCGTGAGTTGGACTGGGTGCGCCAAGGTGCCAAAGGTCGTCAAACCAAACAAAAAGCGCGTTTACAGAACTATGATAAACTTTTGAATGAAGACCAAAAACAATTGGATGAAAAATTAGAAATCTACATTCCAAATGGTCCTCGTTTAGGAACTAATGTTATTGAAGCTAAAAATGTTGCTAAAGCTTTTGGAGAAAAGCTATTATATGACAACTTGAATTTTACTTTACCCCAAGCAGGAATTGTTGGCATTATTGGTCCGAATGGAGCGGGTAAATCGACTATTTTTAAGATGATTATGGGCGAGCAACAAACGGATAGCGGTGAATTTTCTGTTGGAGAAACCGTGAAAATCGCTTACGTTGACCAATCGCATTCAAATATAGACCCAAGTAAATCAATTTGGGAAAATTTTGCCGATGGACAAGAATTAATCATGATGGGAGGAAAACAAGTAAATTCTAGAGCTTATTTGTCTCGTTTTAATTTTGGAGGAGGCGAACAAAACAAGAAAGTATCGATGCTTTCCGGTGGAGAACGCAACCGTTTGCACTTAGCAATGACTTTGAAAGAAGAAGGTAATGTATTACTTCTTGATGAACCTACGAATGATTTGGACGTGAATACATTACGCGCACTTGAAGAAGGTTTGGAAAACTTTGCTGGTTGTGCTGTAGTCATTTCACACGATAGATGGTTCTTAGATAGAATTTGTACACACATTCTAGCGTTCGAAGGCGATTCAGAAGTGTACTTCTTTGAAGGTAGCTTCTCTGAATACGAAGAAAACAAAAAGAAACGTTTAGGTGGCGATTTGACTCCAAAACGTTTGAAATACAGAAAGTTGATTAGAGGATAAATCGAATCAACAATTATTTTAAATCCACTATTAACTCTTGAAGTAGGTAGTGGATTTTTTTAATGAAATAATTTTCTTGCCTATTATTTTATTTTCATCAAAAACTGATATTTCGCTTTTAATTAGTAGTTTTTTCTTATTTTGGTAAAGTATTTATTTTAAAACTCTGTTAATAAAACCTTCGTTGTTTGATACTAAAGTGTTCAAAGAAAATAAATCCTAAGTTTAATTTATGATTGTAACAAATTTACCCAAGCAACCAGCATTATTTATTTCCTATTTGAAGGTGGGTAAATTGTTGTATTATTCATTGATTCTCTTTGTTCTTGAAGCTTGGTTCTATGGTGTGCAATTGCGCAATGCTTTTTTGCATCAAGGTTTGTTGTTAATCATTTTATGGATAGCATGTTTCTTGTTCTCCTTTTTTCATATTTTTTTGGTCTTAGCTGATGGTTGGTCCCGTTTTCAAAACTACAAAAGAGCCAAAGATCAGTTTTTTATTCACGGTTTTAACAGACGTATTTGTGATACCTATATCATCTCTAAATGCCAACGGATGGCTGCACTCGTAGCTGCTGAGGAATTAGGATTGGAGAAACAAGTATTAGAATATTACACACAAAAAGGAGTAAAATGGTATCATTTCATTCCTTATTTTATGGTAAATGATCCTTTATTTCTATTCAAAAAAAAGTTTTGGAATCGTACTTTTTTGGAACCAAGTTATCGTTCTAAGTTTAATTTCAACACAATCCAAATGAACATTTCGCAATAATGGAGGTACAAAATATTTACAAATCGTATGGTAATTTAGAAGTGCTTCGAGGGGTTTCGATGCATTGTGCACCGGGAGAAATGGTTGGTTTGTTGGGGGCCAATGGTGCAGGAAAGACTACTTTATTCAAAATTATTTTTGGATTGATTCAACCGGATAGTGGGACGGTAACCCTGCCTCAACATCACGCAAAACCATTAGGTGGAATTATCGAAAAGCCAGGTCTTTATGAATACCTTTCAGCGGAAGAAAATATTGTACTTTTTGCCGGTTTACTAGGGATAAAAGCGACCACTAATTTTGTTAATGAATGCCTTTTACAAGTGGGACTTGATGCTAAACGTAAAGATCCCGTAAGCCGTTTTTCAATGGGAATGAAGCAAAGGTTGGCTATTGCAATAGCATTGTTAAATCAGCCAGCGGTTTTGGTTTTAGACGAACCTTTCAATGGTTTAGACCCAGTAGGTGTGGCTGATTTGCGTGATTTAATATTGGAACTTTGTGAAGAAAAAAAACTAGCCATTATTTTGTCCTCTCACATCACTGAAGAATTGGCCAAATGCTGCCACCGTTTGTATGTGCTCAAAGGTGGTGAAATAATTCACAGTGGTCCTACCCAAGACATTCTTTCGACTCATACCATCGGATATGCTCTGTATGGAAAAGGAATAAGTAGTGCACGAGCGCTAAAAAAATATCAATTCAAAATACGTGGACAAATGGCATGGGTAGCCATTGGGTCGAATGAAATAAGTAAATTACTGCAAGAACTTATTATAGAAGGGATAAGCATAGAATCTTGTATTCCTGATTATAGTATGAAAGAACTTTTTGAAACATAAATATGATGTGGCAATTGATGAGAATTGAATGGTTTAAACTGTTCAAACAGCAAAGAACCTATTGGGCATTAGCAGCCATTTTGATCATCGAAGGATTGGTTTTGGTCGGGGCTTATTTTCAAGGGACAGAAATTATCGAATTGTTATTAGAAAACCTTCGAAAATCCTTTTATTTTAAAGGAAAATTACTCAACGGCAATCTGATGATTTATCTGTTATTGAATACGCTTTGGTTTCATTTACCCTTGATTTTAATGATTTTAGTATCTGGAATGATGACCACTGAGTACAAAGACAAAACGCTTCAAGCTACCTTTTTGCAACCTGTAAAAAAAGGAAGTTTTATCCTGTCTAAATATTTGGTTGCATTGCAACTAACGATTCTTGTTTTGTTTTTTCTAGCCTTAACTTCTATTTTGTTGTCTAATGCACTTTTTGGACAAGGAGATTTGATTGTGTATTTGGAATCACTCAATTTCTTTACCAACGAAGAAGCGAAGGAACGAATTCTTTTTGCCTTTATTTCTGGTGGTTTTTCAATGTTGTTTTACACAGTGGTGAGTATGACATTGGCAATTATCATAAAAGAGGCAACAGCCACTTGGATTGCGTCTACTTTTTTTTTGGTTTTTACTAATTTATTGCTAAAAATAGATTTGAATTCTACTCTTTTAAATCAATGGACTTATGTAAAACTAATTGACAGTTGGCAATACTTTTTTTATCCTGAAGTGGAATGGGAGCAAGTCAGTTTTAATACTGTTTTGTTGTTCTTTTATACATTAGTAACAGCACTTTTTGGCATTTATTTATTCATTAAAAAAGACCTAGAATAATGCAGAAGTATTTTTTCATTACCCTTTTTATTACCAGTAGCTTTACTTGTTTTTCACAACAAATCGATAAAGATTTTTTGTTTTTGAAACAACGAATGGATTCTGTGGCTTCATTTACGGCAAAATTGGTTTTGAATGTTGACGTTTCTTTTATCAATATGCCAACAAAGCAAGCTACACTAAACTATAACCGTGGCAAGCGAATGAAAATTGATGCGAAAGATTTTGTGCTTTTGCCCAAAAGAGGATTGGATTTTTCACTTAATAGTCTCACAGAATATCCTTATATCACTGTTGATAGGGGGAAAGAAGTGAAAAATGGGAAACTTTGTAAAGTACTAAATATTATACCGATTGATCCTAAAGCCGATTTTTCGATTGCTACTGTTTGGATAGACCAAAAAGCGAAACGTTTGCACACCACCGAAATCAATACCAAAAAAGATGGAGCGTATCAAATGGCGTTGGAATATCAGAAAACAAAAGACATTTTACCTCAAAAAGTTGAAGTGAGTTTTGAAATTGAAAAATTAAAAATTCCAGTAAATTTTCTTGGAAAAGGTTCGTCTATTGACCGTAAAAAGATGAAAGCGACTGCTGTTAAAAAAGGTAAAATATACCTATTATTGAGTTACGCTTCCATAAAAATGGCTCTTTAAAAACAACAAGTTTCTAAAAATATGTTATGCAAAAAAAAGCTTTCAACATTTCTTCAAGTGTGATTTTTTTACACCTGCATAAACTTGAATTTTGCTTTTTTAAGAATGGCTAAACTGTAAATTGCTTAGGTTTTTATATATTCCGTTTTCGATAGCAAGGAGTTCTTGATGGGTTCCTTTTTCGGTAATTTGTCCTTGATCTAAAACCAAAATTTGATCTGCACTACGAATGGTAGACAAACGATGAGCAATAATAATGCTGGTTCTTCCTTGCATTAAAATCTCTAATGCTTCTTGAACTAATTTTTCACTTTCACTATCCAATGAGGAAGTGGCTTCATCCAAAATCAAAATACTTGGGTTTTTGAGTAATGCTCTTGCGATAGCAATTCGCTGTCTTTGCCCACCAGAAAGTTTAATGCCTCTTTCGCCCACCACCGTTTCAAATTGTTCTGGGAAACCTTGAATGAATTGTAACGCATTGGCTTGTTTGGCGGCCAACATAATTTCTTCTTCGGTAGCATTGGGTTTACCGTAAGCAATATTTTCTTTGATCGTTCCTCCAAACAAAATCACATCCTGAGGAACAATGCTCATATTACCACGTAATGCTTCTAAATCATATTCCAGCACATTTTTGTTGTCAATGGTAATGCTACCTCCTGTAGTGTCATAAAAGCGCAATAACAAAGAAGCAATGGTAGATTTTCCTGCGCCACTTGGACCAACAATAGCAATTTTTTGGCCTGATAAAGCAGTGAAACTTACTTCTTTTAAAACTTGAATTTCTTTACGAGAAGGGTAAGTGAAGGCAACATTTTCGAATGATACATCTCCTTTTATTTTTGGGAAATTTTGATTTTCTGTGCTATTGATTTTTTCTGGTATTTCTTCTAATAATTCAAAAACACGTTCTGTTGCACCAATAGCTTTCTGCATTTGTGCATACAATTCGGCGATACCACCAGAGGAAGCGCCAACATAACTTGAATAAAGTATAAAAGTAAACAATTCGCCAACTGTGATTTCGCCAGCAATACTTAATTGTACGCCATACCAAACTACGGCTACTATTGTTCCGAACAAACAAACAATAATAAAAGAAGCAAAATAACCGCGTAATTGTCCACCTTTTATAGCCACTTTTACTACTTCTCTAATTTTTGAAGTGTAGCGTTCAATTTCATACCATTCGTTGGCAAATGCTTTTACTATGCTAATGCCTTGCATTGTTTCTTCGACCACAACTTGGCTTTCGGCTACTTGATCTTGAACTTTTTTAGAATACTTACGAATAAATCTACCGAAAAATACTGCCGCTACACCAACCAAAGGAACAACAGAAATCATCATTATGGTCAACTTGATATTGATACTAGCCAACATCACAAAACTCCCTATAATCAGAATGAATTGACGCAGAAACTCGGCAATAGTCGTAGTTAAAGTATCTTGGATTTGACTGATATCGTTACTGATTCGGCTGTTCAATTCACCTACACGTTTCTGAGAGAAAAAAGACATTGGTAATTTGACCAAATTCGTATACAACGCTAATCTCACATTAGCCAAAGTGTTTTCGGTAAAATTTACGAAAAGCGACAATCTAAAAAAAGAAAAAACAGATTGAAGAATTAGCACTAATCCTAATCCTAAAGCTATTTGGTTAGCCAAACCGCTATCTTTTTTATTGACACAATCTACCAGCATTCCCATAAATTTAGGGAAAGCAAGAGCTGTTATGCTGGTTAGTAAAAGGAATAATAATCCGAGGTAAAACTTCCAAGTATTTTTGCCTGCATATTTGAAAATAATTTTGGCTTTGTTTATTGATGAGGCTGTGATTTTGGCTTTTGGTAAATCGTTTTCTTTAAATCTTCCCATTGGTTTTTATTTATGTTTCAAATGTACCATTCTGAAAATGGAATTCAAAAAAATAATGGACTTAGTATGTAAAACTAAAATGCTGTGCGTGAGGATTTAATTAAATTAGGATTGATTTTTTTGATTTTTTTCAAAAAAAAGTCTTGCAAATACGAATTCTAGCTGTATATTTGCACACGCAATAGGGCGATTAGCTCAGCTGGTTCAGAGCACCTCGTTTACACCGAGGGGGTCGGGGGTTCGAACCCCTCATCGCCCACATAAAGACAAACAAAGCCACTGGAAGACAGTGGCTTTGTTTTTTTAACTTTTTAAGTCTAATTTGTTGATACTAGTCTTAAAATGGATCAGGTGCAAATCTTTTTAGTTTCAAAAAAAGTCAAAACAAGCATTAAATGTTCGACTATGAACCTGATACACCATAATTTAAAAACCTCCAAAGTCATTTGATTTTGGAGGTTTTTTTTTGTTCGAAATTTATTTTCCTTTTTCAGATCCTCAATCATGCCCCAAAGTTTCTTTACTGAAAATGCCATTCGAACCTTAAGGGATCATTAAAAAAAAATGTTGGATAAGCAACTAAAAATTTGTGAATCCTTTTGAATTAAATTACAATGACGAACCTACAAACTACGTTTATAATAAAAATGACAATAATTACAAAGTTTAATAAAATTATAAATAACGGCGATAATCGCCGTTAATATTGTATTTTGTAAATAAAATAATTTATATTATATTTGTATAACGGCGATTAACGCCGTAATTAGCAAAACTTTTAAATTATGGCTGTAAATGTAATGCGAAGAAAAGAGTTGTACGAAATAATGCCCGAAGGTTTAGTAACCACTCATAAGTGGCTTATGGAAAATAACTTAACCCGTCACGCAATAGACAATTTGGTAAAAAGTAACCAACTGGAATCCATAAGTAAGGGAGTTTATGTTAGAAATATCAGTAAAATATCTTGGCAGTCGGTAGTTTTCTCTTTGCAGTCAATCTTGAAAACAGATTTTGTTGTAGGTGGCTTAACAGCACTTGAAATACAGGGATTATCTCATTACTTATCATTATCAGAAAATAAAATAGTGCATTTACTTGGAAATGATGTACTGCCAGAATGGGTTACAAATTTAGATTTAAATGTAAAATTTATAAGACATAGTACTAATAGTTTATTTGCCAAAAAAATAGAAGAAAACAAACTATTACGACCTTTTACAGTAGAGAGAGATTGGGATAATGACAATAGAAAACTGATCATATCTTCACCAGAAAGAGCATATTTAGAAGTGTTGTTAGACGTGCCACAAAAAATAACTTTTGAACACGCTGATCAATTAATGCAAGGACTAACAACATTATCGCCTAGAAATCTCCAAAAAACACTGGAATACTGTCAAAATGTGAAAGTAAAACGACTTTTCTTTTGGTTTGCAGATCGTCAAAATTATGTTTGGTTGGGTAAAATAAATCGAGAAAACATAACATTAGGTTCTGGAAATAGAATGCTGATAAAAGGTGGAAAATTAGATAATAAATATAAAATAACAGTTCCAGAATGGCTATAGATGCAAACAATATATACCGCAGACAAGTAGAACTTTTAGTTCGTGTTCTACCGTTAGTGGACACCGAAAAATGTTTTGCGCTAAAAGGAGGAACAGCAATTAATTTATTTTACAGAGCACTTCCTCGTCTTTCGGTTGACATCGATTTACTATACATACCAATGGATGATCGAGAAATAGCTTTGATAAATATTAGAACTGCTTTATCAAGAATAAGTAAATCGATTCAGCAAAAAATACCTGGAAGTAAAGTACAAGATGCTCACGAACAAAGCGATGCATTACGCTTAATTGTAAGTCAAGGAGAAGTACGTATTAAAGTAGAATTATCTCCGGTAATCAGAGGAACGGTTTTTCCAGAAGAAAGAATGGAAGTTGTAGAAAAAGTAGAAAGAGAATTTGGATATGTAGAAATGCAAGTAGCATCACTTCCAGATTTATATGCGGGTAAATTATGTGCTGCTTTAGACAGACAACATCCGAGAGATTTATTTGATGTAAAATTTCTTCTCGAAAACGAAGGGCTAACAGATAATTTACGAAAAACATTCTTAATATTTCTAATAAGTCATCAAAGACCAATATCAGAACTATTAGCTCCAAATCGAAAAGACATTAGTGAAATTTACGAAACAGAGTTTAAACAAATGGCTGAAGTAGATGTTCCTTTAGAACAATTGGAAGAAGCTAGAGAAAATCTAATTCACCAAATCAATTTTCAAATGACAGACAATGAAAAGAGATTTCTTTTGTCATTCAAAAGCAAAACTCCTGATTGGGATTTACTTGAAATGGAAAATGTTTCCGTAATTGCTAACCTTCCTTCTGTGCTTTGGAAAATGATAAATCTTGAAAAGATGCCTGCTCAAAGGCACAAAGAAGCATTTGATAAATTGCAACATATATTATATCAAACACACAAAAATAGTCTGCAAATCTAGCAATTAATTTACTTGTAATTTCCTTAAAAATAGATTTTTGAATAATATAAACTATGCAATCAAACCCAATAAATAAAATCGAACTATTTAAATCTGTTTTTACAGGAAGGGAAGATGTGTTTGCGGTTCGTTGGGAAAAAGGGAGTAAAAGTGGCTATATGCCAGCCTATTTTTATGATCCATATCGATACCGAGTTCATAAAATAAATGGTGGCACTTTCCAAAATTACTTGGATAAAGAACATTTAGCACTTTCTGAAAGGGAAATTGAAAAACACCTCAATGGAGAGCAGCATATTGGAATTTATCCTTTACTCAAAGACAATACTTCGTGGTTTATTGTTGCCGATTTTGATAAAGTCGAATGGGTTGAGGACTGCAAAAAGTTTATAAATGCTTGTAATGAAAAGGGAATACCTGCTTATTTGGAACGTTCTCGTTCGGGTAAAGGCGGACATGTTTGGATATTTTTTGAACAACCGTATCCAGCTATAAAAAGCAGAAAAATTTTCATTTCAATTTTAGAGCAAACAGGAGTTTTTTCTTTATTTGACAAAAGTTCCAGCTTTGACAGAATGTTTCCCAATCAGGGTTTTTTGTCCGGAAAAGGATTCGGCAATTTGATAGCTCTTCCGTTATATAAGAAAACCTACGAACAAGGAAACAGTTGTTTTATTGATGTGGAAAGTCTAGAACCAATTCCGAATCAATGGGATTTTATAAAGAATATTCAAAAAATTTCGACAATAAAACTTGATGAACTAGATCAAATTTATAATGCACAACAAGATATTCTTGCTTCGATTGTTCCAAAATCACACAATGAAAAATTAACTATAAGATTAGCAAACGACATAAAAATTAATCGCTTTGCCATTTCAACTGCATTAATTAATTTTCTGAAAGAAGAATTAAATTTCCTAAATACGGAATTTTTAGTCAAAAAGAAGATTGGAAAAAATACTTTTGGGACAGAACGTTATTTCAAACTAGTTGAAGAAACGGAAAACGAAGTAATTATTCCTCGAGGTTTTATTGGTAAAATAATTCGATTTTGTAGAGAAAATAAAATTGAATATGATTTCAAGGATGAAAGGAGAAAATTAAAAGAAGCTTCATTTTTATTCAACGCACAACTCCTAGGACATCAGCAAATAGTGATTAATGCGATTGAAAAAAAAGATTTAGGAATTATTGTTGCGCCACCGGGTTCAGGAAAAACTATTGTAGGGCTAAAAATCATTGCAGATAAAAAACAAACTGCATTAATCATCACTCATCGCAAACAAATTGCCGACCAATGGATTGAAAGAATTGAAACTTTTCTTGGAATTCCAAAAAATGAAATTGGAAAAATAGGTCAAGGTAAAACCAAAATCGGTAAGCAAATAACTGTTGCTATGATTCAGAGTTTATCAAAAGGATTAGAAAAACCTAATACTGGAAAAATTTTGAATGCTTTCGGGACTATCATTGTGGACGAATGTCATCATATCCCTGCTGAAACATTTAGAAATGCAATTTCAAAATTACAAACCTTTTATTTGTATGGCTTAACAGCAACGCCATTTCGAAAATACAATGACAGTAAACTTATTTTTATTCATTTAGGCGAAGTAATTGCTGAAATAAAATCAAACGAAATAAGCACATCTAAAAGACCAAAAATTATCATTCGAAACACTGAACTTGATGTGCCATTCAACTCAAAAACAGACAAATTTGAAACTTTATCAAAAATTCTAGTTCACGATTCTACTCGAAACAAATCAATTCTTCAAGATGTGATTAATGAATTGAAATTTGACAAAAAAGTTGTTATTATTACAGAACGTAAAGAACATATCGACTCGCTAAATCAATATTTAAAACAATCTTACGAAGTGATCACTTTAAGTGGTGAAGATTCTGAAAGTGCCAAAAACTCAAAATGGAAATTACTAAAGGAAGGGAATTATCAAGTATTAATCACCACTGGGCAATTCTTTGGTGAAGGAACTGATCTGCAAAACACCAATTGTCTCTTTCTTGTTTATCCTTTTTCTTTTGAAGGCAAATTAATTCAATACATCGGTAGAGTCCAACGATCGGAAATAGCTCCAACTATTTACGATTATCGAGACATCAAGATTGATTACTTAAACAAAATGTTTCTTAAAAGAAATGTCTATTACAGAAAAATTGATAAACTGGCTACCTTATTTGATGAACCCGAAGAGGAAATCACTGTTTCAAAAGACTCATTCGTTATTGATCAAAAAGTAAAGATTCCTTTTGAAAAACTTGAATTTAGATACGGAAGTATTGCTTTTAAATACAACGTAACTGAAATTAAAACAGAACTTGAATTTGATATTGAAAATCTTGAAATTAGACCCGAATTTGAAGTTTTGAAAGATTATTTCTCTAAGGCCCTCAAAATCAAAAATATTACTGCTGTAATTCACGCCGAGTTTGAAAACGGAAAATTGATTTCACAATTGGCGTTATCCAATGATCTAGAAAAAATAACTCAAAAATTGATTGAAGGAGTGAAGTTTAAATTCATTGCGAAGACATTCTTAGGCAAAGCAAACACAATAGATCAAGAAAATTTGCTGGATATTAATCAATTGCAGAATGAAAGTAATGTCAAACTATATGACTCTGGAGATGAATTATTGAATGATTTTTTGCAGAATCAAAATTACAAGCATCAAATGCATTTACAATATTTAGCCAAGTATCACGAGAGAACTATTCTTAAAATCCGATTCGTTTTGAATCCATTTTCATTTGTTTTCCTTCTAGCGGGAAAAACGGGATTTCATATTGTTTTAGAAACCTTAAATACAGAAGAAGCGACCTATATATGGCATTTTGAAAAAGACAGACAATTTATTCCCGATATATTAAAGCAGATTGACAACTACCTAAATACCATTAGAAATAATGGTAGACAAGCTTTTATAGAAAATCCGCCTGATAATTTCAGTAAAGTACTTCACGATTATTCCACGGATAGAAAAGGTTTTATCATTTGGAAAAATTTGATTGAAGAAAGGCTTACTTAAATGTTTCAGGATGAGACAAGACAAGGACATAGTGTATAGATAAAGCATATCAAAGGCATGGATAGTGTATGAAAAAGCAGAAAGCAATATTTTAACACTCAGTGTGATTCGATGTACTAGGCAATCTACTTTAAGTTATCAAAAAATGTTAAAATAGGTAACAAAAGTTCGATTGTGCTTCCTGACAGCCCACATAATTTTCAAAAACTCCAAAGCCATCAGATTTTGGAGTTTTTTTATTTTTACTTGTTTATGGATTTTATCGTTTACATTTTATTTAGTCAGGCTAAGAATAGATTTTATATTGGATTCACTTCTAATTTGGAAGAAAGGCTCATTCGACACAATCAAAAAAGCAAAGGGTTTACCTATTCCTTGATATATAATTCTCATTATAAAAGCTGAGTACATTTGAAACAGTTCAACTAAAATGTTGCATTTTTTTCTAAAATTTAAAATTACAGTTTTAAAGCTATCATTACTTCATCAGTCTTTCGGCATCATTAAGTCGCAACGCTACATTATCCCAATTGATGATATTGAATAGTGCATCCACAAAATCTGTACGTTTATTTTTGTATTTCAAATAATAAGCGTGCTCCCAAACATCAATGACTAATATTGGAATTGCCCCCCATTGTGTTAGTTTTTCGTGGTTTTCACATTGTAGAATTACTAAGCTATCGCTGTAAGGCTGATAAGCCAATATACCCCAACCATTACCATCGACATTTTTGGCAGTAGCTGCAATCAATACTTTTAATCTTTCAAAACTGCCAAAGCTTTTTTCGATACGTTTCAGTAAGTCTCCTTTGGGTAAATTACTTTTATTAGTCAGATTTGTCCAAAATATAGAATGTAGAATATGTGATGAAAAATGATAGGATAGCTTTTTTGTCCAAAAATCAACTGTCTCTAAACTGTTTTCGTCCAAAGCTTTTTTTATCATTAGCAAATCCTTATTGGCTCCTTTTACTGCACCACCGTGATGAAAAGTATAATGAAGATGCAAGGTTTCTGCATCCATATAAGGTTCTAAAAAAGTTTCGCTATACGGTAATGTTTGCTGGATATAATTACCATTAGCATCAACCAATTTATCAATTGAATTATCTGCTAAATTGTTAGCAAAAGCATTTGCAGTAGGAAGCACTAATGCTGCAGCTCCAAGCAAGGTACTGCCTTTCAGGAAATCTTTTCGATTCATTTTTTTAGCGTTAAATTGTTTTTAAAATTAATCCTATTATTGCGGAAATCAAAATAATGTAAGGTTCTTGTATTTTCTTGATGTAAATCAGTGCCAATACAGATAAAATAGCAATTACTGCTGTTGTTATATCTGTAATACTTCGAGTTCCAATGATGATAACTGCACCAACTAACGAACCGATTACTGATGCTGTAATTCCCTCTACAAATGATTTTATGGATTTGTTATTTCCATATTTTTTGAAATATGGCGCACAGACGATGGTAAACAAATAGCAAGGCAAAAATGTTGCCAATGCAGCAATGCAAGCCCCCAAAACACCGTTTACCAAATAGCCAATAAAAGCTACCGTTATTACCACGGGACCAGGTGTAATCATCGCAACGGCAACTGCATCTACAAACTCTTTTTCGTTAAGCCAATGGTATTCTGTAACCACACCACTATGTAAAAAGGGAACGATTGCTAATCCGCTACCAAATACAAAAGCACCTGCCTTGGTAAAAAACCACGCTATCTTACCAAGCGTTCCGATATCGTAAGTCCAAAAGCCAACAATGCCAATTAATAAAGTGTTGATCGTTTTTGGTTTTCGCATCCAATCTGGAGGTGATTTTATCAGCATATAAATCAACCCTGTTGCAATAAACAAAGTCAGGCTTTCGGTTTCAGTGATGACTGTAATTAGAATTCCAGCACTATAAAAAATCCACAATAGCCAATTCTTTTTGAAAGACTCCAAATTTATTTTCCCTATTGATTTTAGCGTTAATTTGTAACTACTCATTACAATGATTCCGATTACGGATGCACCAACACCATAAAAAACGGCTTGCATCCAAGGTAATCCACCGTATAATTTATAAGCAATACCAAGTAGTAAAACCATTAAAAAAGAAGGGATTACAAAGAGTACTCCGCAAAGTGTTGCTCCCCAAATACCGTAATGTACATAGCCTAAATAAATACTCAATTGCGAAGCCATTGGACCAGGTGCAAGTTGGGACAAAGCAAGCCCCTCTTTGTATTCGTCTTCCGAAATCCATTTCTTTGCTTCGACCAAATCTCGGTGCATATAATTTACCAGTGCTACTGGACCTCCAAAACCAGAATACCCAAGTTTTAAAAAATAAATGGCTAACTCCTTTAATGTATATATTGGGTTTTCTTTCATCATAAAGTTTCAGTAAAGAGCAAAACTAATGATGCTAAAATAATTCAAATAGTATGTTATTTACCTTTTGTATCTGAATTACCTTTTTGTGAACTTTTTCGATAAGAAGAGGGATTTTTTCCTGTACTCTGTTTGAAGATTCTCGTAAAATGACTTTGATCTGAAAATCCAGTCATATACCCTATTTCGGTAAGGGTATAGGTTGAATTTTGAATAAGAGTAATAGCCTTGTCGATTCGCAATTTTCTAACATAATCACCAAAATTGAGGTCATCAAAATACTTAGAAAATTCCCTTGATAAATAAGATGGATTAAGTTCCAAGTCATTTGAAATTTTCTTAAGGTCAAAAGTGAATTGAGCGTCAATTTGATCCTGAATCATTGCCTTTAAATCTTTAACCCAAGCAGGTGTTTTCTTTTTATTTGTTTTTTCTTTCTTCAAAAATTTATGATACACCTCGTGCAGCAGATTTTCAAAAGGACTATTCTGTAAATGCTTTTGTTTGTATAAATGAGTTGCCCAACTGTAAAGCGCATCATAAATAACCATTCCGCTTTCTAATAACTTGTAGTCATCCTTAATATTATAAGAAAGTCCCGCCGAAATAGCCCAAAGTCCCGCTGATTCTTTTGCAATATCGTGTCTATCAGTGTCTGCACCACGAACAATATCGGCTATAATTAGAATAGCAGGATCTGTAATTTCATATTTTTTTACAATGTAATCAAAGGTGCTTTGCTCTTCGTAATGTGTAAATTCTACGTCAGGAATATCAAAAGGTATGGCATCCAATTCTTTTGCTTTATCTAAAACTTCGCTGAACGGAACATAAATAAACTCAGCTTCTTTGTCCACAAAACTTTTTATCAACCAAGGGCAAGCTATTCGATCAATTTTAGGTCTTTCTCTTGTTATCCATTTCATTAGTTACTATAATTTTAAAAACCATCCATTAAATTAATTTTAATGGATAGTTTTAACTGAATTAATAATCTGTATTTCTATATTTGTTTCTCAAATAAAAACTCATCAATGGAATTTATCCTAATCATTCTCGTCATATTCCTGTTATTCTACGTGCCTAAATATTTTAAAAAACGTAAAAGATAAAACTCTTTTTTTTAAGCTACAATTTATACTTTAACAAAGTAGCAACGACTTCATAATATTCTTTTTCAATTTCTAAATAGGAATTAAAAGTAGTGTTATAATAATTAAGTTCTACAAAATATTCTAAAACAGAAATTTGTCCAGCTGATAAAGCTTTATCTAATAGTTTTATAGGTTCTAAAGATTGGTTAATTTTCTCGTAGTCATTCAGAATACCTTTCAGGCTTTCATAACGACCATAAAGCTGTTTTATTTCATAATAATGCTCGTTGGTGTGGTCTGTCAGGACACTTTCTGCAAAGGTCATTTTAGCTTTTTGAAGTTTTACAGTGTTCCTGCTTTCCCAAAGCGGCAACGAAATCCCTGTGTGAATTCCGTTATAGGTTTGTCCTAAAATACCTTGATAATGATAGCCTACTTCCATTTTTGGCAACGCTAAAGCTTTGCTTACATCCATCTGTTTTTGAGCAATCACTTTTTCCTGCTCCAATGTTTTTTTGAGATAATCCTGTGCTTCAATTTCCTTTTCCAATGTTTCAAAATCTGGAATTGCAGGAATTTCAAAATAAACAACATCAGTTATAAGCAAGTCAGTTCCACCGTTTAAACTGGTAAGTTGCTCATTGAGTTTCATAATAATGGAAGCATTATCTTGAAACTGTTTTTTGATTTCTAACAATTGAATTTCGGCTTTGTTGACCTCCAAAATAGTACCATCACCAGTAGATAGTTTCTTTCTGAAATTCGCCAGCCATTTTTCAGTAGCTTCTTTTCTTTTGGCCAAAGGAACTTGCAATTTATTTCGGTAAACCAATTCAATACAAATCTTTTTAGCTTCCAAAAGCAACTCTTGGTTTGCCATTTTTAATTGCAAATCGGCTTGAATTCCTAATTGATTGACTACTTCAATATTTTACCAAACACATATCCAAACTAAAAAAAAATATTGCTACAAACAGTATAATCTTATTTTTCATTTCTTTCATATTTTCGATTAGATAAATAATCCACTTCCCAATTACTCTCAAAACTCAACAAACAATTAAACATCATATTTCATGTTTTTTTGGCAGGATAGTTTCTTTACTTTATTGCCTTTTAAATTAATTTCTCTATTTGAACAATTCAAATTGTTGTTGTATTGATTTTCTGTTACATTGCAGTAATTAATCTTTTCCTCATGAGAATTATTTACAAAAGTTTCTTTTTTTTATTGGTGTTTAGTTTTGTTGGCTGTAGTAGTGTTCGAAACAATCCTTTGGAACAAATTTTAAATACCAAAACAGGAATTATCCATCAAGTGATGCAAAATTCAGAAGAATTTGAAGTGCAAATTATTTATTCTCAAATTAAGCGAAGTAAAAATGGTGTGGTTACATTCAAAGATTATAAATACCACATGGATGCAAATCAATATTTCTATCCTGCAAGTACGGTTAAATTTCCGATAGCAGTTATGGCTTTAGAAAAATTAGACGCGATTCCTAATACTTCTATAAATTCTACATTTTCTATTGGAGACGAAGTAAACCAATGGAAATTTTCTGAGGAAATTTCCAAATTGTTTGCGGTAAGTGATAATCAGGCCAGTAATCATTTATTTGAATTCATTGGATTTGATGATTTGAACAATGGTATGAAAAGTAAAGGTTTGTCTCCTTTTAGAATCACGCATCGATTATCCACGGCAAATTCGGGAAGTAGGGTAGTACAACCTATCACTTTGTATAAAGACGATGGTACAGTTGTGAAATTTCCATCAACTCAAACGAAAGCATTTGTTCCCTTGAAGTTAAGAAGAATTCAAAAAGGAAAGGGCTATTTAGAGGGCGAGCAAATCATTCCAACTCCATTTGATTTTTCAGCAAAAAACTATTATCCATTAGAGATACTACATAATACATTGAAAAGAGTTGTATTTCCCGAAGCTTTTCAGGAGAAAGAACGATTTAAACTTTCTGAAAAAAGCAGAGAATTTATATTGTTTTCGATGCAAAACTTGCCAAAAAATGCAGGATATGATCCAAAAGAATATTTTGATGGGTATTGTAAATTCTTCATGTTTGGCGATTCAAAAGAAACTATTCCAGATCACATCAAAATTTACAATAAAGTAGGAGAGGCCTACGGAACCCTTACGGATTGTGCGTATATCATTGATTCTAAAAACAACATTGAGTTTTTAGTTTCAGCCACTATATTGGTCAACAAAAACAAAATATTTAACGATGGAATTTACGAATATGATTCGATTGGATTTCCTTTTCTAGCAGAACTCGGTCGACAATTGTATCAAAAAAGCAAGCAATAATCTAGTTTAAGGTTAAGGCTCCTAAAATTTCCTCAAACAAGAAAGGTCCTCCTGGATATTTAGCGGTATAATCCAAATTCATCCATACTTGGCCACGTTCATCAATATGGTAATGCAGTTGTTTCTTGGCACTTTCTCTTGGGAATAATTCGTTTTTGATTAAATAATTTACTTTTTCTAAATCTTCCATTGAGCCAATTAAAATTTCAGGATAAATGTGTCCTTTAGTATGAATAAGTCTTGGAGTTCCGCCAATGGATCTAACGCAAGCTGCCATAAGAATGGAATGATCATCGCAATCTCCTGAAAAATAGAGTAAAGATTCTGACGCCGTGGCAATATAATCACCTTCTTTGGGATCGTGAACGTAATTCCAACGGGAATTGATTTCTTTGAAAACCGCAAAACATTGAATAATGGTTCTGTAATCGCCATATCCTTTTAGGTTTCTAAAATGCTTGGTAGTAGCCATAATAGCGAAATTTCGAACTTTTGGATTTTCATATTCAATGGCGCTCAAAATTTTAGATTTGTTAGGAAAGGGAAGGAGTTTGGCAATTATGATGTCTTGAGGGTATGGACTATCAGACATAGTATATACCATTGAGTTGTATTCTTCAACTACACTATTAAAACCATAATTCCCAAAGATGCTACCATAAATTAGTATGAAAAAATAGATAAGAATGGCAATCATCATAAAGGTTCTCATGGCGTTAAGAACGAAGTAAATCAAAATAAAAACCACTAAAAATATAAGAATTCGGTCTAAATTAAAAGGCCAATTAAAATCAATAACATTGTGATGAATAATGATAAAGACAGGAAAGGTAATGACCAAGTTCAAAAAAGATATAATAATAATGTCCCAAGGTTTCTTGACTTGAAGTTGGGTTTTTATCTTATTTAAATCAATTTTTTTTGGGTCTATCATATCTTAAAAAAGGAGTACGATTATACCACTTTTACTATTTCAGCAAATGTACTTTTTTTATCAATAATTCCGAGTTCCAATAATTGATTTTGGACATTGTTTAACACATTTTCACTTAATTGATTCTGTGACCATTCGGTTAAAGCCAACCATTTTTCGAGGTCATCTTCTTTTTGATGAAAGCGTTCCGTGAGTTTTGTCAACACCGCATCTAACTTTTTAAATTTCAATGTTTTACAATTTATTATCTCAAGTATTTTTGCAATTAATTCAGGTTGTTGGTCTAGAATTTCATCTCGTACGGCAATAACAAAACAAGGCCAAGGTGTGGGGCAATCAGCAATTCTCCTGAAAATTCCTTTGTCTACAAGTGGTTGTGTCATGAAACGTTCCCACATAAAATAATCAGCGGTACCTTCCGTCAAAGCAGTAACGGCACCGTCAATGGTATTGACAATTTCGAATTGTAATGAATTTACATCCCACTTATGGTTACCGGCATTGACATAAGCCATTAATTGAGAACCAGAACCTATTCTTGAAATGGCAGCTTTGGTACCTTCAAGTTGCGCTAAGTTTTCGTATTTGGATTGTGATGCAACATGAATTCCCCAAATCAAAGGAGTTTCCACATAAACTTGAACGATTTTTGAAGGATTGCCTGCAGTAATATCTTTTACGATACCTTCGGTTAAAATAATAGCAATATCAATACTTCCATCGCGAAGCATTTGACACATTTTACCGGTGCCTTCTGGAACGTCCGTCCATTGCAGGTCGATCGCTTCTCTTTTAAAATCTCCATTCTCTATGGCTAAATGCCAAGGTAAATTAAAATGCTCAGGAACACCAGCTACTCGTATTGTTGTCATTTATTTTTGATTTGGATTAAATAGTTGCCACCATTTCCAATTAATCCCCTCTTCATCCTTATATTCTTCTATAAATTGCATGCCGCATTTGCTTAAGATATGATTAGAAGCACCATTTTGAGCGTGGGTGTAAGCATTCATTTCTTGTATTTTCATTTGATTAAAACCATAATCCAACCAGAATTTTGTGGCTTCCGTGGCGTAGCCCTTGTTCCAAAAGCGCTCGTCCAAGCGGTATCCGTAATCGTAAAAATTGGTATTTCCGTTTTCTATATGATCGTTGATGAATTTTATGCCAGTCCAACCGATGAACTGACCATCTTCTTTTAAAAAAGTAGCAAAACGGCCAATTTTATTAGTTGCATATTGTTTTTGAAGCGATTCAATCACTGGGTATATTTCCGTAATATCTTGAACGGGTTTGTTCCATAAATATTTGTGAACAATAGGATTTGAATCCATAATAAACATAGCTTCGGCATCGTCAAGCGTAAAAGGGCGTAGTATTAATCGGTCGGTTTCGAGAAGTATGTTCATGCTTGTGTTTTTAAATTTGAAATGATTATACCATACCCATCAGGGTCTAAATATAATTTACCATTTTCTTTCCAATATGGATTCTTCGTTGGGTTACTTTTTTTAGCATTTTTATTTAAACTAGAAATCATTCTATTGTAATCTTCAATGCTATAAGGATAAAAAACTAAAAAATCTTCGTCTCCAAAATTAAAAGTAGTGGTTTCTTCCGATTTTGTAAATTCTAAATGCCAATTTTCATTCAATTTACCAATAAAAACACCATCATACCCGTTATGATTTTCAAAACTTCCTAATAATTCGAGGCCTAAAATATGGATATAAAATGATTTAATCTTTTCTAAATCGTTAGTATGTCTAGCAAATCTAAATGTCATCCTAATAAAAATTATTGTGCTAGTTTATTTAGTGTATACAAAATAAGTTCGTCTACAGCTTTATAAGGATCTTGGCTAAAAGTTCCGTTAGCGCGGTTGGCTATAATGGCATTCATAGACAAACAATGATGGCCTAATAGTTTACCGAGTCCGTAAATGGCACTAGTTTCCATTTCTAAATTGGTAATACGATGCCCTTCGAAGGCAAAGGAATCCATTTTAGAATTCAATGCTGGATCTTGTATCCCTAAACGCAACACACGTCCTTGTGGTCCATAAAAACCACCAGCAGTTGCTGTAATTCCTTTATGAATTTGTTCACTGGCAATTAATTGTTCTAACTCAGGGGAACAACCAATAACATAAGGCGTTCCTTTTCGCAAATCCCAGTTGGCATGTTCGATAAAGGCTTTTTCTAAGCGGGTTTCAGCAATAGCATCAATCAAATAGGAGCGAAGCATATTGTCTAGACCTAATCCGTATTGAGATAGTACAAAATGGTCAATTGGAATATCGGCTTGCAAAGAGCCAGAAGTTCCAATTCTGATGATTCGTAATGCTGTTAAGGTATCTTTTACCTTTCTAGTTTTCAAATCGATATTGACTAAAGCGTCAAGCTCGTTGAGCACAATATCAATATTATCTGGACCAATTCCTGTAGAAATAACACTAATTCGTTTGCCTTTATAGGTTCCCGTTTGCGTTTTGAATTCTCTTTTTTGAACCGTAAATTCAATAGTATCAAAATGCTTGCTGATTTTTGCTACACGATCTTGATCGCCTACAAACAGAATGGTGGTCGCAATTTGTTCTGGTTTTAAATGGAGATGATAGACACTACCATCAGGGTTAAGTATTAATTCGGAATCTTTTATCATAACCTATGTTTAAATTATTTAAGGTTTAATCGTTTAATGTTGTTAAACTGAGTACTAAAAGCTGCATACTGAACACTCTATTTTAACCTCCAACTCTTTTTGTTTTAAAGCCTTTTTCTTTTAAGAGAGCCATGATTTTATCGCGGTAATCGCCTTGAATGATGATTGCACCTTCTTTGAAAGTACCACCCACACTCAATTTTGTTTTTATTTCTTTGGCTAAAATTTTGAAATCTTCATCGGTTCCGTCATAGCCTTCTATAATCGTGGTAGCTTTACCTTTTCGTCTTTCGTATTTGCAAATCATCGGTTCTTTTTGCACGTACAATTCGTGTGTTGCTTCCTCGATAGGTTCTTCAGGAAGGGGTTGATGATCTGGAAAAAGATGTTTCAATTGGTCTTGTAAATCCATTTTTTGTGTTTTGTGTATGTTTTTGAACGCTGATGCCGCGGATTTTTCAGATTTATGAAGTCTTATTTTCTATTATTTTGATATACTTTTCTAATGAATTCTGGTTTTTTACCAAAGTTTAAAAGTAATCCAACTTCACAAGAAGTTGCTTTTAAATAATTTAGTATTTGAAATTCATTTGCTTCAACCAAATAATCTTGCGCTTTTAATTCTAAAATTACTAAATCATTTACAACAATGTCTGCAAAATAATCCCCAACTTCAATCTCTTTATAATAAACTTTGATTTTCTTTTGGGCTTCTACGTGAAATCCATTTGCTTTAAGTTCATAAATCAGCTTAAATCTGTAAAATCCGCGTTATCCGCGTTCCATTTTTTATAAAAACAAAAAGACATCAAGCGAGCTTGACATCTTTTTATAGTATAAAGTAAATATTATTTTTTGATTAAACCCAAATCTACCAAACGCTCGTACAAATAATCGCCTGCAGTGATGTCATCAAATAATTTTGGGTGTTGCTCATCGATACAATCTTCTAAACAATTCAGCTTCATGTCGCTAACAGGATGCATAAAAAATGGAATAGAATAACGTGAGGTTCCCCATAACTCTCTTGGTGGATTCACCACTTGATGAATAGTTGATTTCAAACGATTATTGGTATGACGTGATAACATATCGCCCACATTAATCATTAATTCATCAGGTTGTGCCATAGCATCAATCCATTCGCCATCGTGATTTTGAACTTGTAAGCCTTTTCCTTGAGCACCCATTAATAGGGTAATCAAATTAATGTCTCCGTGTGCTGCAGCACGAACGGCACCGTCTTTTGGCTCATCTGTAATTGGCGGGTAATGAATAGGACGCAAAATGCTATTACCATCTTTTACATATTGGTCAAAATAAAATTCGTCCAAACCAATAAACAAGGCTAATGCTCTTAATACATAAACCCCTGTTTTTTCCAACATTTGATAGGCTTCTTTACCAACTGAATTAAAATTAGCTAATTCCGAAACGTCAACATTGGCAGGATATTCTCCAGCGTATTTTGAACCTTCGCTTACATATTGGCCAAAATGCCAAAACTCTTTCAAATCTCCAGCTGAGCGTCCTTTGGCATGTTCTTTTCCAAAGGAAATATAGCCTCTTTGTCCGCCAATACCCGGAATTTCATATTTTTCTTTAACTTCGAGAGGAAGTGTAAAAAAGTTACGAACTTCGCTGTACAAGTTCTCCACTAATTCGTCATTCAAAAAATGACCTTTTAATGCTACGAAGCCTATTTCTTCGTAAGCGGTTCCGATTTCATTTACAAATTTTTGTTTACGTTTCGGGTCATCCGAAAGGAAATCACGCAAGTCAACACTAGGAATGTTT
>CAUPCW010000022.1:0-38981 GCA_963509895.1 uncultured Flavobacterium sp. | reverse complement strand
TTTTTACAAAAATAGAATTATTTATGATTCATTTCGAAATCGAATTAATTAACTTTGTCACAAAACACCACTATTTAGATTCAAAATGGATACAAAAAAAATCAAACTTAAGGGAGATAAAGTCATTGAGCAAATTCCATCCATAAAGGATAAAGCGCTTCGAATAAATCTCAACGAAAATATTTACGGAACATTTGCTGAAATTGGTGCGGGACAAGAAACAGTAAGACATTTTTTTAGAGCAGGAGGTTCTTCTGGAACCATTGCAAAAGCGATGTCGGCTTATGATAAAGATTTTAGTGATGCCGTTTATGGAATCGAAGAAGATGGACGCTATGTGACTGAGAGTCGTCTTAAAAAAATGTTGACTTTTGAAGGAGAATTGATAGAAGAGCGTTTAAGCCGAGTAAAACATCCCAACAAATTATTTTTTAGCTACGCAAATACGGTGGCAACTATCGATTTTGCAAAGCAATTCAAAGGCCACGGTTGGGTAGGTGTTCGTTACCAATTAGATCCAACAGAGGCTTATAACGAAATCATTATTCACATTCGTTTTAAAGAAACCGATTCCCGTTTACAACAAGAGACTTTAGGTATTCTTGGGGTGAATTTAATTTATGGTGCTTTTTATAAATACAACGATCCTAAGAAATTATTACGCTACTTATACGATCACTTAGACAAAGATCAATTAGAGATTGATACCATTAACTTTTCGGGACCACGATTCGCAGAAGTTGATAACCGATTGATGAGTTTACAGTTGGTAAAAAACGGAATGACGGATGCGGTGATGTTCAATCCCGAAGGAAAAAACATCTTGCCAGCCGCTATTTTATACAAAAAGAATATTTTAGCTTTTAGAGGTAGTTTCCGTCCAGTTACCAAAGTAAATATGGATATGTATAAAAACTCTCTAAAAATGTTCTTGGAAGAAAACAAAGTAGAGAAAGAAAATACCCAAGTTATTTTTGAAATTACGTTATCGAATTTACGCTCAGATGGTGAGATAGACGAGAGAGATTTTATGGACAGGGCTGAGTTGCTGTGTTCTTTGGGCCAAACTGTAATGATTTCTAATTTCCAAGAGTATTACAAAGTGGTTGAGTATTTTGCTAATTATACCAAAGCCCGTATGGGATTAGCAATGGGGGTTAACAACTTAGTTGATATTTTCGACGAGAAATACTACCGTCATTTGAGTGGTGGAATACTTGAAGCTTTTGGTAAATTATTCTATCGCGATATGAAAGTATTCTTGTATCCAATGCTTGGCGAAGAGGGAGAAGTGATCACCTCAGAAAATCTTAAAGTGCATCCAAGAATGAAAGAATTGTATAAATTTTTTAAATTCAACGGAAAAGTAGAAGATATTACAGACTATGACCCAACAATTCTTGAGGTATTCTCCAGAGAAGTACTCAAAATGATTAGTCAAGGAAAACCAGGCTGGGAACCAATGCTACCAACTGGTGTAGCTGAAATCATCAAAAAACAACGCTTATTTGGTTACGACCCCGAAAAAATATTACAAGCATAATAAACAACAAAAGCCAAGTTTTAGACTTGGCTTTTGTTGTTTAATGCATTAATGGTTCTTTTTCCAAACTTTATCGTGATAAGGTAAGTATTCAGGTAAAGCCGCAGCGCCATACCAAGGAAACACCTCTGCCCTTAATAATTTTGCCTTGATAGCTGGGTCGGTTTCTAATAATTGATTTGCTTCTTCAATTGTGGCAACATTCAGGATAAAAATCCCTCTCAAATTGGCTTCATTCTTACCCATTGGCCCAGCTACAATCAACTTTTTAGCGTTAGCCAATTTAGCAATATTAGACATGTGACCCGCAAAACAATCCGTTATGAATTGTTTATCTGTCGTTGTGTTGGTTCCGGTTTTTAGCAATACAAAAACATAGCTTTTCATTCCATATTCATCGGCTCCAAGTTGCTGTGCTAAAGAAGCATCATATTTTGGATTGTCATCTTGAGCATAGCTTGAAGTAAATGACAAAAGTATCGTAAAAAATAGCAGCATTTTTTTCATAATCTAAGGTATTGGTAAAATCCAACAATATTAGTAAAAAATAACTCCGCAAATAATATTTCACTTATGATAGCTTAAATATTTATGACTATCCGTGACTAGTACCATTTCACAGAATAAATTAGCTGTTGAATGTATTTCACAAATATAATCCTTTCTGATCTTTGCGTCTTCGCGACTTTGCGATCCCAATTTTCACGCAAAGGCGCAGAGACGCAAAGTATATTGTCATTATTTAGACTGTTGGTATGAGTTACGGACAGTCATATAAAACAAATCAGCGAAAATCTTTACCATCCGTGTCATCCGTGTTCCATAGTTGCTGGTACACATAGCGGTCAGTCATATAAATATTTATAAAACTCATCGTTTATATTCATCCTCCACTACCTCATTTAACCAAATAGTAGCTCCATTTTGAGTATTTGTTATTGCTATTTGAACAAAAAAACTTGTAACGCTAGCTCCATGCCAATGTGGTGTATTGGGTGGGCATTTTACGACATCCCCTTTTTTTAGTGTTTTTTTTGAAAACCCTTTTTCTTGATAATAACCAATTCCTTCTGTAACTAATAAAATTTGCCCTCCAGGATGTATGTGCCACTTAGTTCTAGCGCCTGGCTCAAAAGTTACACTTCCAACCGAAGTAGGATGTTGTAGATCTTCTTTCACTAATGTTTGAAGATACACAGTACCAGTAAAATTAGTATTGGTAATTTTTTCTCCTCTTGGAAAGAGAACAGCATACTTTGACAGCTCATTATCAGCCATTAACAATTCACTTTGTGCTCTACCAGAGAACATAAAAAACAAAGTGAAAATTTGTAAAACTAAATATTTAAAAACCATTTAATCACTTATTTAAAAGATTGTTCTCATAAAAAATAACTAATTTACTTATCGCTTGCTGAACATATTCTGGCTTCCAATAAGTCTCTATATGCGTTGCTCCATTAATGAGAAATAGTTCTTTATTTTTTGCATTAATCGCTTTATTGAATGCTTCTTCTGTCATATAAAAAGAATCCGCTTTACTTCCCGCAATCATCAATAATGGTTGTTCTATCAAATCCATATTGGTGCTAGCATCAAACGTCATTAACTCCATCAAACTACTCATTGTATATCTGAATTTAGAATTTGGATGAGCATGCGTTCTATTATAATAATAATGACCTTCTCGATAGAGATCAAAAGGCATTTTGTTTGCCATTTCGTCTGTAATGACTGCATCGGCAGCATACAAAACTTTTCCTCCTGATATTTCTAGTGCCCTAGCATCTGAGGCTTGTTGTAAACGTTCTTGTATGGTAGATAATTGTGAATTCATAAACCCATTACGTCTTACTACACCAGAATTAAACATACTTACTGTGGCGATTGCTTTAAACCTTTTATCTGATTGCGAAGCTTTTAAAGCATAGCCACCGCCGCCGCAAATCCCAAGTAATCCAAGTCGAGAAACATCAACACCTTTGTACTGGGTGATAAAGTCTGCCATAGCATGAATATCTTCAATCCTATTAGCTGGTTTATCAACATTGCGAGGTTCGCCACCGCTTCCTCCTTGATAAGCCGCATCGGCAGTAATAGTTATAAAACCCATCTCTGCAAGTCGTTGTGCATACAAACCTGCTACTTGTTCTTTCACACCACCATTTGGATGAGCGATTACTATCGTTGCGTATTTTTTTGATTCATCAAAGTTAGCAGGTGTATAAACATTAGCTACAATTACTATGTCTTTATTATTATATGTAACTGGATGAATATTAACTTTTCCTTCTAAATTTTCGACAATTGCTCCTTTATATACCAAAGTATAAGGATTTTGTAACTGACTATTTTGATTATTTTGAGCTTCTAATCTATCCATTGTTATGACTACTACTATCAAAATTGACGCTATTATTTTTTTCATCTTCTTTGTCTTTTTTACCTTACTTACTCTTCAAAACCTCATTCAAAACATGTTTCGCAGATTTTGTTTTTCTTTTTCCAATAATTGGTTTAATAATTTCTGTAAATTCTTTTAGTTGTTCAGGCACTACGCCAAGATTAAGACAAATTAGCAAATGTGACTTTAACATTGGCTCAGCCTCACCGATGGTGCTGATTACAGAAATAGTCACCCATTCTCTTTGTATAAAGCTTAAAACGTCTCTTTCAAAAATATCGGCAAACAAATGTTCTTTCAAAAAAGTATCGATTATGGGTGCAAAAGCAGCGTATCCCGAAAGTGTATTAGGAATTGTTGCATTCGTAAGTTTTTGTAATATGCTTTTACCTCTACTATACTTATCCTCCTCATTTATGACTTTTGTTGCTTCGTTACCCAACTGGTCTATAATACCTTTTGATTTTCTTTCTTCTAAAACTTCCATGAATGTTTGTAAACCTCTAATACTTCTAGGAAATCCACAATAAGCATAGGTATGTACTACTATTTCTTTTATTTCATTTATCGTTAAGCCTGCTTCAAGACCGCCAATTAATTTTGATTTCAATTGAACTAAATCGCCTTTGGCCGTTAATACCGCTATAGCGATAGTGCTTTTATCTCTTGAACTCAACAATTTATTTTCAGTTCCATTAGTTTGGGCTTGGACACAATTTAAAAATAAGGCGAAACTTATTGCTAAAACTAAATAATATATATTTTTAAATAGCTCCATAATTATTTATCCAATCCTTTTTCTTTTAGCCACTGACTCATAACATCCGCAACCACCAAATTATTCAAGTCAGAAAATGGAAAATGTGTATTTCCTTTGATACCCATTTCTGGTAAATGAACAACCGTTACATCGCCTCCGTATTTGTTTACGACATCTCGCCATAAACGTGCCATTTGAAGACGTACTCTCCATCCATCAGCTCCTGGGTTATTTGAAGGAGTTGCTGGAATATTATCTCCATAATAAATAACGATAGGCAATTGGGTCAATTTCAAAAAATCTTTCATAGGAACTGCACTAGCTTCTAAAGCTCCAGCAGAACTTACCAAAGCTGGTGGAACTTCACCCTCTGGAAACAAAAATCCGCTACCAGATTCATAAGAAACAATGGCTTTTACATTTTGATTTTTTACTGCGGTTAACCATCCCATTCCGCCAGAATGAGAATGCGTAACCAATATTGCAGGACCAATTTTATGAAACAAAGCAGCAATTGCATCTGAATTAAGCTGACTGTCAATTGCACCAATATTGGGCGTCATCGCTCTAAAAAATTGATTTAACGTTTCGTTATCTCGCGCAAACTGTACCCCATCAAAATAATTAGGCCATACTCCTACGCGAAAAACATCAAACCATTGTTGCTCATCAGGAATAGGATTGATAACGGCAGGAACAGTACTTCTACCCGCATTACCTCTTCTGGGTTGATCAATCAAATACACTGGAAAATTTTTGCGTAAAAAAATAGTTTGATACCCTTCTCGCCCATCAGGTGTGGTTTCCCAAGTTTTGGAAAACTGACCGATGCCGTGCCACATTACCAGCGGAAACTTTCGAGCCTTTTGGGGAATTTGATAAAAAACATATGCATGGTCTCCTCTGAAAGTTTGTCCTTCAGGAGTGGGTTTGTACGGATCAAATGTACCAGCATTAGTAATAACAGTTCCTCCTACAGCAAAACTTCCTTGCTCACTTATTAGTAATGGCTTTTGTTTCGTGCTTTTTTGTGCATAAAATGGAGTATAAACTACTACTATCCAACAAAAAAGACTCCAAAATCTAATTACATTTATTTTTACCATAATGAATCAATAGTATAAAGTTTATCGTTTAGTTCTTTACTTATTTTTACCCTCAAAAGCTTTTTCTATAACCTCTAATCTTGCTTTTCTACTATCCGGTAAGTTACCAATGGTGCCATCTTGCTGAAAATCAAAAACTTCATTTTTATTACTATCGTACATTGGCCAAAACGGTAGTCCATTACTATTTGGATTTCCAGTTTTAGCAAAGTTAGCCCAATAGGTATTCATTATTTTACCTACCTCTTTGTCTTTCTCTGTAATAACAATTCCATTTCGTGCTACCAAATTATCAAACACATAAGGAATCTCAGAAGCATGTGATGCCCCAAATCGCATCCAATCTTTCATAGAAACTGGCACATAAGAGAAAAGATACAAATATGTTTTTATCGCTTTAGAAGTAAACGCTCTGGCGGTAAATCTAGCAGGTTCAGCCCAAACTTTATCCGTATTAACAGAGGATAACATCTTAGCAAAATCTGTAGTCCCGTCTGCATCATAAGCAGAAGTTGCTTCCTCCTTATAATTCCCAAATAATGATAATAATTCTTCCTTTGAATTGGCATTAACAAAACCAGAGGGAACTTCAGCACTATTTGATCCAATAATTATAGAGACATTATGTTGTCTACCCGCCTTATAAGCTGTCTCTGCTGTTTCAGTTACCAAACGTCCATCAAGTATTGGTCCTGAATAAGTTATTAGACCATTTTGCACATCGGTTTCATTACCATTATCAACAATTTCAATAGCACTTAATGCTCTTAGCTTCTGGAGTGCAGTATCATTTTCACCTTCAATTTTATATCTTTTTGCAAAGTTACGCCCTATCGTTTCAGCCGATACAGGATAGTAAAGATCGATATTTTCATCCCTAATTGGACGCCCAGTTAAAACACCATCTCGGCCACCTCCAGATTCAATAATTGCTTTTTTGAACAAACCTTTTGCCGCAGGTATTGTCAAAAGCGAATGTACAGATACTCCACCAGCAGACTCACCAAAAATAGTTACATTAACAGCATCTCCTCCAAACTCAGCAATGTTTTTTTTTAACCCATTGTAATGCAGCTATTTGATCCATATAACCATAATTGCCTTTATACTCATTTGGGCTTTCTTTACTCAAAGCAGGAAAGGCAAAAAAGCCAAGACGCCCTAAACGATAATTGAGAGAAACAAGGATAACGTTTTGCTTTGCAAATGCTACTCCTGTAAAATCATTTCCTCCCCCACCGCCACTGCCTGCTACAAATCCGCCTCCATGAATCCAAACCATAACTGGTAACTTTGATTTTTTGGTTGCTTTAGCAGGGGTCCATATATTTATAAACAAGCAATCTTCAGATGATTTTTGGGACATACCAGAACCACGAGGCCAACTTGCTTGAGGACAATCTGCACAAAAACTTCTTGCATCTCTTACCTCTTTCCAAGCTGCAACTGGTTGAGGAGGTTTCCAACGATTGGCTCCCACTGGTGGTGCAGCATAAGGAATCCCTCTAAAAATAGACACTTCTCCCTCTGTTAAACCACGAACAATTCCAGAAGCTGTTTTAACGTCTCTTGTAAGATTTGATGGAACTGAATCTTGTGCACTTACATAGCCACTGTAATAAAACAATGTAATAGCAATCAATATTTTTTTCATTGTTATAATTTTTATTGTCCTGGCGTCATTAGTTTAGTAAAAGATAACGAACCTAATTTCCAAGTAGTATTTTCTTTTACATACACTTCAGTAACGATAAACGGATTTGTTACTTCATTGCCTCCTACCACGGCCAACAAAGTAATTTTGTTTAAAAGTATGGCTGTATTCCCAATAATGTTTACCGAAACTTCCAAAATATCGGCTTTTTTATAATGAATTCCACCACCTTTAATTACGTTGATTTCTTGTGTTTTGCCCCAACTTCCTCCCATATGTACAAAAACCGACTTATCATCAAATAAAGGTGTGAGCTTGTCAACATCTTTATCGGCCATCCATTGCCATTTTTGCTTAGAAAGTGCTATTATTTCTTGTTCAGCTCCACTAGCGTTTTGCGCAAAAGAATTGCTTGTAAATAGCATAAGCATCAGTAATCCTAGAATTGATTTTTTCATCATTTGAATAATTGTTAGTTAGTATATTTTATTTTTTCTATTTCTGAATTTGATGGGTATCTCGTACACTACTAAATGTTAACGCCAAAAGTTTCCAGTTTTTGCCGTTTTTTTGGTAGACTTCTGTTACTGTAAATTCCGTAGTCACTTCGCTACCTCTGACGATAGCCTCAAGGGTAATTCGGTTCCAAACAATTGCCGTTTTATGAAAAAATTCCACTGTTGCATCGTGAATTTTAGCCATTTTGTACCAAATCCTCCCAGTTGTAATCACATCGAGTTCTTCCTCTTTATTCCACGTACCACTCATATGAACAAACTTTGACTTATCGTCAAACAAAGGTTTTAATTTTTCTACATTTTTATCGGACATCCATTGCCACTTTTCCTTAGAAAGAGCCATAATTTCTTGTGCTTTTGCTGAATAGGTTTTAGTATTTGTATTTGTATTTGACTTATTATCTTGTGCCAAAGAAAATTGAAGACTAACTATGGCAAGGAAACTTATCACTACTTTTTTCATATTCATTTTAATTTATGATTTATTCGATTAAAATTGCTAATGACGATAAACTAATACACTTTATGTATACAAGAACTCATTAAGGCATCGCTCCTCATTTAATTGTTTACTAGAATTAATTCAAACTCTTAATTTGAACTTGGTAACAAATTTCCAACCTGAAACCCAAGCTATTGGTATATGGATTACTGATAATACTACCAATATTACTTATTGTAATAACTTATGCTCCAATGACTTTAGTAAATACATAAATTTGTAGTTCAAAATGAAAACGATTATGCACAAAGTAGTTCAATTCAACACGATTAGCGAGTACAATACCTTTAATAACAATCCGACTTTACACCCTTTGATTAGTGTTATTGATTTTTCAAAAGCTAATGAAAGGTCTTGGGAAGGAGAAAAGAGTGTAAAAATTTACTATGGCTTTTATTGTATTTTCTTAAAAGATATCAAATGTGGTGATTTGCGTTATGGGTGTAATTATTATGACTACCAAGAAGGCACATTGGTTTTTGTGGCGCCTGGACAAGTGATGGAGATAGAAACCGATGGCAAAGTATACCAACCCAAAGGATATGCCTTAGTATTTCATCCTGATTTACTACACGGAACTTCTTTACTAAAAAACAATGCCGATTATACTTTTTTTAGTTATAAAGTCAATGAAGCCTTACATTTGTCCGAAAGAGAAAGACAAATTGTATTGGATAGCTTTTCGAAAATTGAGTACGAACTTCAGTTAGGAGTTGATAAACATAGCAAAAAACTCATCGCTTCGAACATTGAATTGTTTTTGAATTATTGTGATCGTTTTTATGACCGACAATTCATAACCAGAGAAAATGCAAATCGCGGCATTTTAGAAAAATTTGAAACCCTATTAAACAACTATTTTTCTTCGGAAAAACCCACTAGTATTGGTTTCCCTTCTGTGGCTTATTGCGCAGATGAACTTCATTTATCGGCCAACTACTTTGGGGATTTGATAAAAAAAGAAACGGGAAAGTCAGCACAAGAATACATCCAAAATAAAATCATCACTCTTGCTAAAAATAAAATTTTGGAAGACCACTTAAGCGTAAATGAAATTGCGTATGAACTGGGTTTTAAATACCCTCAGCATTTTTCGCGTTTTTTTAAACAACATGTAGGTGCTACTCCAAATGAATATAGAAATAGCAATTAATGCAGAAAAAAAATGCTTTGCAAGAAGTCGTAAATAGAATATAAGCAAAACAAAAAGCCAAATGATACAACTCATTTGGCTTGTTAGCTTCAACAAAAGCTGTTGTTATTTCAAAATCTGTGACGCGTGTACTTTTGTTTTTACATCGGTGATTAATTCCTCAATGATTCCTTTTTCATCGATGACAAAAGTGGTACGGTGGATCCCATCATATTCTTTTCCCATAAACTTTTTAGGCCCCCAAACGCCAAAAGCTTGAATCACAGCTTTGTCTTCGTCTGCTAATAATGGAAATGGAAATTCGTATTTGTCTTTGAATTTAGCTTGCGCTTTGGCACTATCGGCACTAACACCAAGTAACGCATAATTTTGTGCTTCAAATCGGGCGTAATTGTCTCTCAAATCACAAGCCTCGGCAGTGCAACCTGGCGTGCTCGCTTTTGGATAGAAAAAAACGACTAGTTTCTTTCCGGCATAGTCCGCTAATTGATGTGTTTTTCCGTCTTGGTCAACTCCTGAAAATGATGGCGCTTGATCTCCTTTTTGTAATGTGGTCATATTTTGTTTTTAGTTATTGATGGGTGATGGGTGATGGGTGATGGGTGTTGGGTGTTGGGTGTGTCATATTTAATTGATTATGATAATTCTTTTATACCTTTAATCGTTAAAGGAACGCGTTATGCCCCAGATGGTAGTGGAAAGCCCGGACTGAAAAACTGTTATTTTTTCTTGATAAAAAAGAGCGACCAACGGAAGCTCCTTTTTTGTCTTAGAAAAATATAGTTTTGAAGGAGGACTTGTAACGTACAGCTGGATTAGGCACATTATAAAAAATAGGCTATTTTTACTTTTTATAAAAGTAGTAAAATGACCAAACAGGAGCGCGTAACATTTGTTATAAATACGTTAAAAGAATTATACCCAACGATTCCGATTCCCTTAGATCACAAGGATCCGTACACTTTATTGATTGCTGTTTTGCTCTCGGCGCAGTGCACAGATGTTCGGGTAAACCAAATTACACCTTTGTTGTTTGCCAAAGCCGATAATCCGTATGATATGGTGAAATTATCTGTAACCGAGATTCAGGACATTATTCGCCCTTGTGGTTTGTCGCCCATGAAATCGAAGGGGATTTATGGTTTGTCTGAGATTTTAATTGAAAAGCATAATGGTGAGGTGCCACAGAGTTTTGAAGCGCTAGAGGAATTACCTGCGGTGGGGCACAAAACGGCTAGTGTGGTGATGTCGCAAGCTTTTGGTGTACCTGCTTTTCCGGTTGACACGCACATTCATAGGTTGATGTATCGCTGGAATTTAACGAACGGAAAAAACGTAGTTCAGACTGAAAAAGCTGCCAAGCGCTTGTTTCCTGAGGACATTTGGAACGATTTACACTTGCAAATTATTTGGTATGGTAGAGAGTATTCGCCTGCGAGAGGTTGGGATATGGATAAAGATATCATCACTAAAACCATTGGGCGAAAATCTGTGATTGACAGCTATTACAAGGGGAAGTGAAAAATACCATCATGATACTCTAATAAAAAAAAGCCCAAAATCGAGAATGATTTTGGGCTTGCTTTTTTTAGTGAAGTGCTAAAAACGTGCTGATGCAATTCCTAATTGGTTATAATTTCAAAACTATTAGTCGTTGTTTTTAAGACAGTTAATGCTTTGGAATAATTCAAAAGAAAAGAAACTACTTCTTTTTTAGGTTTTAATTCTTTTGAAATTGCATTTTTTTTAGAGTAAATTTTGGCCATATACAATGAATATAATTAGTGATTAGACTGATTTTAAAAGTACAACGGTAAATTTTACCATTTAGTATCAATTTGTTAAAATAATTTGATGTTTGTCGATAACTTTTCTCAAATTAAGTAAGGCATAACGCATTCTTCCTAAGGCGGTATTGATGCTAACCCCAGTAATTTCGGAGATTTCTTTGAAACTCATATCTTGATACATGCGCATCATCAACACTTCTTTTTGATCATCGGGTAATTCGTGTATGATGCGACGAAGATCGATTTCGACTTGGGAAGCAATCAATTGATTTTCGATGGTCAAAGAATCATCAGACATGATAGAAAAGATAGAAAAATCTTCTGTCTCTCTGTATAACGGCATTTTTTTGTTTCTTCTAAAATGATCAATAATGAGGTTGTGCGCAATACGCATTACCCAAGGTAAAAACTTACCTTCTTCATTATAAGATGTTGATTTTAAGGTACGAATTACTTTGATGAATGTATCTTGGAAAATATCATTCGCTAGGTCACGATCTGTTATTTTAGAATAAATAAATCCAAAGATTTTGGATTCGTGGCGTTTGATTAATAGTTCTAGTGCTTTTTCGTTACCAGAAACATATTGTTCAACTAAATAAGCGTCGGTGAATTGTGTAGCAGCCATAGTCATACTTTTTAGTTTAGTCTTTAAATTTGGGGAAATTCTCTAAAAAGTAGTTTTGAACTATAGGCTTTATTGGTTTTGGTTAGTTAATGGTCAAATTTAACAAATTATTATCTTAATAAACAAATAAAAAGTGTAAAAATTAAGAACTATCGTTAAATAAATAATAGAAAAAAGCTTGAATTCTTATAAATAAGATCAGGCTTTCCTCGTTCAGCATTTTTGGATATAATTTTTTTGGGGCAAAAGCTACGGACTTAAAAAATGTTCTATTGATATACTCTGATGTAATCAATATAAAAATAATCCGGTAGTGCCGCATCGTTTACCATTTGTCCGCCAAAATTACCTCCGATCGCCAAATTGGCTAGGAAATAAAAGGGTTGATTATACGGCCAAGTGTTTTCATTCTTTTCTTTGGGCTGAAAAGTGTAAGTTAATTGATTGTCTACATAGAAAGCAATTTTGTCCTTATCCCAATCGATAGCATACAAATGAAAGCCTTTCTCGATATCTGGAATGGTAGTTTTCTTAGTATTTATGGTATTTCCGTGACTGTCTTGTGTATGCAATGAATTGAAAATAACGTGAGGTTCACGGCCTACGTATTCTAAAATATCTATTTCACCACATTTTGGCCAACCTGCTTCTTTAAAATTTGAACCCAACATCCAGAAGGCAGGCCATAAACCATTGGCCACAGGTAATTTGGCTCTAATCTCAAATCGACCGTATTGGAACTCTTTTTTGCTTTTGGTATTGATTCTGGTTGAAGTGTACTTATTGCCTTCTTTTTTGGCTTTAATTACCAAATTCCCCTTCTCTATCGCGTGATTGGAATCGGTGTAGAGTTGTCGTTCGTTGTTTCCCCAGCCGCAGTTAGGACACCCATCACCAATTTCAATATTCCAGACTTTTTCGTCTAAAGCGTTTCCATCAAAATTCTCCTCCCAGACTAGTTTTCGTTGCGTCTGTTGCGCAAAACCACAACTTACTGCAGCTAACATTAGCATTACATACTTCTTCATCCCTAAAAATTTAATTCATTAGTTATTAAGTTCTCAAAAAGAGAACTTTTAGTTACTATAAAGCGTTGATTCAAACTTGTATTTCTAATTTTTTTCAGGTATCCTCAATAAAGAGTATACGTTCGAAGTAAAAAAAAACACCATTAAAAAATTAATTCATCTTGCAGCAGTAATGAAAACGAAATACAAGTTAAACCAACTACTAACTCCTTTATTATTGGGCAAATTGAAAATCTGCCTGTAACGTTTGTGCTGAACTTCCGCCTACAAACACTTTGAAATCTCCAGCTTCAGCTTCCCATTTTGAATTCGCAGTATAGAACTCGATTGTTTTTTCATCAATCATAAAAACTACTTTTTTGGACTCATTGGGTTGTAACTCTATCATTTCAAACCCTTTCAATTCTAAAACAGGTCGTGTAACACTAGCAAATAAATCTCTGATATACATTTGAACCACTTCTTTACCAGCCACTTTACCAGAATTGGTAACCGTAACTGAAACTTCTATCTTACCATTTGATGAAAATGAAGCTGTCGATAATTTCAAATCGGAATAGTCAAATTTGGAATAACTCAATCCATAACCAAATGGATAAAGAGGTGCATTTTTTTCATCGATATAATGCGACCAAAAAACACTTTCAGGCTCGTTTGAAGAGGGTCTTCCTGTATTTTTATGATTATAGTAGATAGGAACTTGAGCTACATTTCTAGGAAAGGTCATTGGTAATTTTCCGCTAGGATTGTAATCGCCGTACAAAACTTGGGCAATTGCGTTACCGCTTTGTGTTCCTAATTGCCAAGCCTCAATAATCGCTGGAATATGTTCGTCTGCCCAAGGCAAAGCCAACGGACGACCATTATTTAAGACTAAAACAATTTTAGGATTTACCGCATAAACCGCCTCAAGTAATTCTTGTTGCACGCCTGGTAAACCAATATCAGTTCTACTGCGCCCTTCTCCAGATTGCAATCCGTGTTCTCCAAGAACCATTACCACAACATCTGCATTTTTGGCTGCTGTAATTGCTTCTTCAAAACCGCTTTTATCTGTAGTATTGATTTTGGTTTCAAAAACAAATTTAGGTTCTCCCAAAGCTACATCTGCGCCTTTGGCATACATCAACTGATTGTCTTTATATGCTTGTAATCCTTCTAAAACAGAAACAGCGGTATTATCATCGGCCGCAATACGCCAACTGCCCAATGGACTTGTTTTATCAGCCGCAAGTGCTCCGATTAACGCTATTTTTTGACCTGATTTCTTAAGTGGTAAAATCTCATCTTTGTTTTTCAACAATACAATTGATTTTTTGGCCATTTCTAAAACCTGCTGATGAAATTCCGGTTTACCTACAGTAGCTTTTTCATATTCCTCGTTGCAATATTTATAAGGATTATCAAATAAGCCTAAAACAAATTTGGTTCTCAGAATACGCTTTACAGCCTCATCGATGGTACTTTCTTTCACTTTTCCTTCGCGAACTAGCTGCACCAAATGCTCTACATAAGCACTAGACTCCATATCCATATCAGAACCAGCATTGATCGCCAACTCGGCAGCGTGTTTTAAATCTTTTGCATAGCCGTGCGCTTGCATTTCCATAATTGAACCCCAATCAGACACCATAAAACCTTGAAATCCCCAATCTCCTTTTAGGATTTTTCGTTGCAAATAGGCATTACCCGTTGCAGGAATTCCATCCAATTCGTTGAAAGAATTCATAAAGGTTCTCACGCCAGCATCGACGGCAGCCTTGAAAGGAGGAAAAATAACATTTTGTAACGTAGATTCACCAATATCGACTGTGTTATAATCTCTACCCGCTTCGGCAAAAGCATAACCAGCGAAATGTTTAGCACAAGCTAAAATGTTTTTATTGGTACTAAAATCCCCTTGAAAACCAACTACTCTAGCTTTGGCAATCAAACTTCCAAGATATGGGTCTTCTCCAGCACCTTCCATCACTCTACCCCAACGTGCATCGCGAGAAACATCTACCATTGGTGCAAACGTCCAGTTGATTCCAACAGCTCCAGCTTCTTCAGCGGCCATAGCTGCCGATTGCTGAATGGCTTGTAAGTCCCAACTTGCCGATTCAGCCAACGGAATTGGACTAATGGTCTTATAGCCGTGAATTACATCAAAACCAAATAGCAAAGGAATACCCAATCGGGTTTGTTCTACGGCTATTTTTTGTAACGTTCGAACTTCTTTTACTCCTTTTACATTGAGCATTGAGCCAACTAATCCTTTCTTTAAATCTTCATATTTCTTAGCGGCTTGCCCTTCTTTTGGTGAAGGACCAGTAACATCCCAAAAACCATTGTACTGGTTTAACTGTCCAACTTTTTCCTCCAAAGTCATTTTCTTTAGTAAAGAAGTAACTTTTTTATCCAAGCTAACTGCCGAGGTAACGGGTTTATTTTGAGCAGTTATAGAACCGAGATGTAAACCTGCAAGGCATAAAGCCATTACAAGTTGTTTTTTGTATGTGAAAATCATAAGCTCGCTATTAAAAAAATAGAAGATTGATTGTAAATCAATCTTCTATTGGTATTAGTATTTTAATTATTGGTACACTCTAATGTAATCCACTTCCATGGTTGATTGAGTAAATGCTGGATCAATTGTTCCTCCAAAATTTCCACCCATGGCCACATTCATTATCAAGAAAAAGTCTTTATTGAATGGAACAGTGTTATTGTTTGCAAATGAATGAAATAATTTATCATCTACATAAAATTTTATAGACGATGGGGTCCAAATAGTTTTGTACACATGAAATTCTGTAGATGCATTGGTGATTGTAGTACTTCCTGTGTTTCCATTTCCTCCGGAATTTCCTGGGTAATGCAACGTTCCATGAATTACATTTTGTGCATTGCCTACATGCTCCATAAAATCGATTTCACCACAAGCAGGCCAAGAATTTGTTTTATAATCTTGTCCTAAAGACCAAACGGCTGGCCATGTTCCGCCACCAGATGGTAATTTTGCTCTAAATTCAATTTTACCATAAGTAAACTCATACTTGTCCTCAGATTTTAAACGAGCTGAAGTATAGGTAGAACCTTCTTTTTTAGCAGTAATTTTCAATACTCCCCCTTGAACAGCAACATTTGAGGCGCTATTAGTATAGGTTTGAGCTTCATTATTACCCCAACCACCAGCACCTAAATCATAGCCCCATTTGGTTGCATCTGGAGCTCCATCGGTATTGAATTCATCAGACCAAACTAAATTGGTATAATCTGTTGGTCCAGTCGCTTGTCCCGGAGGCGTGGTTGTAAACACATGATACCATGCTAAGAAAGCATTGCCACCCATTACCGCTCTTACTACCATACGATTATCAGTTATCGACAAAATCTCATAGGTACTCGTACCAATATAATACCCCATAAATCCATTATCAGAAAAATTCATCACAGTACCACGTGTTTGTGTAGCCGCGTTTGGATTTTTACTAACAAATGATTCCGATGGACTCAAAATAACTGTTTTTTGTCCGCTAGTATCTAAAGCTCTACAGTCATCATTACCACCACCAATAAATGAAGCATTATAATAGGTTTGTCCTTGGTTATCCAAGTTAAATTTCAATTGATCACCTGCAACAGAAAAGGTCATCACGCTGTTGTATAAACAAGTAGATGCTTTTTCATTAGCTGCAGCACCATAGAACGATGGATAGTAGTTTTGAGTTCCAAATTGAGCATCGGTATGTGAAGTGTTTGGACCAACACCTAAATGACCTACTTCGGATTGAGCCCAATACCATTTTTTAGAAGAACCACCTGTTAAAAATTTCACAGCATCTTCATCTTTGAAATTACTAAAAACAGTAACCTCAACAGTGGTATTAGTAGTGATTCCACCTTTTCCACTTGCTAAAACAGTTACGGTATACGTATTGGTTCCCGGTTTTGCAAAGCCTTTTTCAAAAATACCACTAGGTGAATTTTGGGAAGTTCCATCACTAAAAATGTATTTATAAGAAATCGCATTATTTGCAGTGGCTGTAAAAAGGACTTTACCTGATCCATCTCCGTTGGGTGCTGTAGCAGTTTTACCTACAATAGCTACTTTTACCGCTAAATTTGTAGGAGTATCCAAAGAGCCAAACTCTACATTATCGTCCTGACAATTTACCATGAGTAACAGTAAAAAGACAGCTGTTATATATTTTAATATATTTTTCATTTTGAATAGTTTTAGTTGGATTGTTTGATATCGTCAAAGTAATACGTTGTCCCAGTTCCATTCACTCCGAAATCGGGGAATAAAATTACTCTGTCATATTTATTAGCTGTGCTAAATGCACCGAAAGAGGTAAGATCAAACGTTAGTACTTGCCATGCATTAGCCACTGTGGTAGTTGCTTCAACCTCAACAATAATTGTTGGATTTCCGTTACCATCTTTAGGAGAAGTAGAATCTTCCATTTTGAATAAAATCTTAGCACCAACTTTAGGCGACCAAACGGTCACTTTTACTTTGGTTCCTTTGGTAAAATCTACAGTAGAATCAAGGTTTAAACTAGCTCCTGCCCATACTTGTGCTCCTGATGGTTTATCGATTTTCACTACTTTATTGGATACATTTGCTCCTGTTTTATCTGGATTGTTTACTACCGAAGCTGGAATCGCTCCAAAATCTGAAGCTCCAAAACCACTCCAAGCATAAGTTATACTAGCTTCAAAATCGATTGGCATTTGAATAGTTTGTGTTGGAGATTTATAGAAGTAAATATTATCTATAAATACAGAACCTTTAGCCCATGGTGTTCCAACAAATTTCAATTGAAAAATATCTGCTACTGTTAATCCTTGGCTTGTAAATGCTGAAATTGGAATATCAATACTAGTCCATTGATTAGCTACAAGATCTTTAACAACTGGTTTTTCACCATTTGTCTTACTAATTAACGAGGTTTCAATCTTAGCCAAATCTGCGGTCCAAACATCCATATGTATGTACTCCATTGCTGAAACATCGATAGTAGTACCATCAGCCAAAGCAATTCCTTGGTAACTCAAGTTAATGTAGTTTAGCATTTTATCGCCATTCAAATCAAACTCTGTCCAACTGCTTCCTTGTCCTGCTTGTCCCCAATCTGGAAAGAAATTAGTTCCTGCCACATTGGTATATTTTGAACCGTAAAGAGAAATCACATCAGTTGCTTGTCTGTTAGGCGGCGTTGGGGCTGAAGTAAATGGTTTGTTTACAACAGTAACCGCAAAATCTACTAAGTATTCTGTAGTTTTTATAGCGGCACTTTTTGAAACCACACGGATTTTATAAATTCCAGCTGCTTGGTAGGTATAGGAAACCGATTCGCCGTTATTCACCGAAATTGGATCAGGTTTTCCTGCTTCTCCAAAATACACATCATAAAACAATGCAAAATCTGCCGTTGCTTTTACCGTAACTTTTTTAGAAACTTGCAAATCATTTTCGATGGTAACCACAAGGTTTTCTGGTGCTCTAAAAGCCACTACTACTTTTTGAATCACTTCTGTTCTTTTTCCGTCGATAGTAGTTCCAACAATTTTAGCATCGTATACTCCTTCTTTGTACGTATGATCTACAGTACCCCCTGGAGCAACATATCCAGGAGTTGTTGTTCCGTCTCCATAAAAAATTTCATAACGCGTAACCCCTTCTCCTCTTGGCAAGAAAGTTACTTTACCAGTATTGTCTTGAGTAACCGTAGTTAAAGCAGATATATTTGTTGGAGATCCAACGCCGCTTACATCTACAATGTCATTTTCGTTAGTACAACTTACTATCAAAATAAGTGCTAACATGCTTAGTATATAAACTATTTTTTTCATCGTTTTTGTGTTTTTTAGTATCCAGGATTTTGTTCCCAATTTCCGCTTGAAAATTGAATTTCTTCAATAGGTAGCGGAAATAATTCGTTTTTACCAGCAGTAAATCCTGGGATTTTACCAGCTGCTTTACCCGTTCTAACTAGGTCGAAGAAACGGTGTCCTTCACCTAAAAGTTCTACTCTTCTTTCTGCCAAAACAAAATCTGTCAAAGCAGCTCCAGAAGCGGTAATGTCATGATTGGTATCGCCAAAAGCACGACGACGTACTTGATTTAAATACAATCTAGCTTTGGTATCGTCAATTCCGCCACGGCTATTCGCTTCGGCAGCCATCAACAACACATCAGCATAACGAATGGCTCTATAGTTGTTTGGATTGGTCAAATTCAAATCTCCTGCTGCATTCGCACTTCTTTTTCTAGGTAAATATTTTCTATTGAAATACCCAGTGTGTTCGTTTCCTTTACCAAACGTAGCGCTAGTACTAGTTGCCCAAGCCTCGATGTCTAAAATAGCTACAGCTTTTCTACGGTCACCAATTTCGAAAGCATCGGCTGCTTCTTTTGTTGGAATATTGAAACTAAATCCAGGAGAAAAAATACTACCTGAATAGTTTCTAACACCATTAAAACCTACCGCTACATTTCCTTCACTACATTGTAAACAGCCAAACCCAGCGCCTTCGATATCTGTATATTGTACTTCAAAAACAGATTCAGCATTGTTTTCTCCTGCTTCTTCAAAAATGGTATTATAATCAGTAACCAATGAGTATTTATTAGAAGTAATTAGACTTTCAAGAGTACTTGCTGCCTGAGTGAATTTGTTTTGGTACAAATATGCTTTTCCAAGTAAAGCTTGCGCAGCGCCTTTGGTAGCGCGTCCTTTTTGAGAAGGAATAGCAGCCAAATTGGCCGAAGCATAAATCAAATCTGCTTCGATAGAAGCATACACTTCTTGAATTGTGGCTCTTTTGATTGTTTTTTCATCACCAATTTTGAAGCGAGCATCACCTTTCATTGGGATACCTCCAAACCATTTTACCAATTCAAACTGGTAGTAAGCACGTAAAAAACGAGCTTCTGCAATGATCTGATTTTTGCCTGAAAAATCGGTTTTGTCTTTGAATTCCAAAATATAATTGGCTCTTTGAACCCCAGCAAACATCCAGTTCCATAAATCACGTAAATTACTATTTACAGGCGTATGAATCATATCGTCTACTTGTTGAAAACCTATCACATCGGTTGGACTTTCTCCACCGGCCAAAGTATTATCTGAAGCGATTTCTCCCAACAATACATTCACATACGATGATTGTAATAAATCATAAGCGGCTACTAGCGCTTTATCATAATCATCCTTAGAATTAAAATAATTTTCTGAATCTATAGAGTAAGCAGGAGTACGATCTACAAATTCATCCGAACAAGAGGTAACTGTAAATGTGGTAACAAATACGGTTGCTATTGTAAAAAAAAGATACTTTTTCATTGTAATTGCAATTAAAAATTAATGTTTAGTCCAAACAAATAAGTTCTTGGAATAGGATAAAATCCATAATCAATTCCACCTCCAATTGGCGCTCCATTTGAAGCTCCTGGATCGTAACCTTTGTATTTAGTAAACGTGTACAAATTGTTTACCCCAGTATAAATTCTGAATTTTGAAATTCCAATTTTTTCAGAAAAAGTAGGACTTAAAGTGTATCCTAATTGTACATTTTGAATTCGGATATAAGAAGCATCTTCTACAAAATAGTTTGAGAATACATTGTTTGAGGTAGCGCCTGTAGTTACTCTTGGTGTTGCGTTGGTAGAACCTTCACCTGTCCAACGATCCAATACATAATTCAAACGGTTGGCATCGGTCAATGTTCTTTCGTAATTACGAACCATATCATTTCCTACCGAAGCAAAAGTATAAACAGCAAAATCTAGGTTATTATAGTTCAATTGCATATTGAAACCCATTGTTGCTGTTGGGATTGGATCCCCAATATTGGTTCTATCATTAGCATTGATAATACCATCTCCATTGACGTCAACATAGCGAAGATCACCAGGCGCTGCATTCGCACCCAAAGCAATTTGAGAAGGATGCGCATCAATTTCGGCTTGATTTTGAAAAATTCCATCTGTTTTATAACCGAAGAAATATCCAATTGGCTTGCCAACTTCCATTCTTGAAGGAGCGGGCTGTCCTACGCCAAAAGATCCTCCTTCAATAAATCCTGTTCCGTTATCAACGGCCAAAACTTCATTTTTAAGGAAAGTCACATTGTATCCTAAACTCAATGATAAATCATTAGTAAAAGTATGTTTGAAATCGACCGCAAATTCAACTCCTGAATTTCGTACTGTACCTGCATTCAAGGTTGGTGCTCCAGCTCCTGGCGCAGCAATGCCATTGATCCCCGAAACTGGGATATTTGGAATTAATAAATCTTTACGAGTATCTATGAAATAATCTGTAACTATAGACACTTTGTTGTCGAACAATTTTAAATCCAAACCGACGTCAAATTTTCTAGCTTCTTCCCATTTCAAATTAGGATTGGGAGTTTGTCCCACAGCCGTTCCGTTTACCAATGCGCCATCAAATACATAAGTAGCTTCTCCTCCTAATAAACCAACATACCCATTGTTTGGAATTTGGTCATTCCCCAAAGTACCATAACTAGCTCTCAATTTCATAAAATTAAGTGTCTTGGATTCTCCATAAAAAGGTTCATCTGAAACAATCCAACCTGCGGTAAATGATGGAAAATATCCTACTCTGTTGGTCGGTCCAAATTTAGTAGAAGCATCACGTCTTAACATGGCAGACAATAAGTATCTTCCTTTGAAATCGTATTGAATTCTACCAAAGTAAGATAATCTTCTTTCGTCATACACATAAGAACTATTGGTTTTAGCATCAAGCGTTCCAGTAGTCAATGAAATATCCGCAAACTCCCAAGAATTGTTAGGTACATCATAACCTGTGGCATAAAGTCCATTACCCCATTCTTTGAAGATGGTATTCCCTATAGTCCCGACAAAACTGTGGTCCTCGCCAATTTTTTTGGTATATGTTCCAAAAATATCAAACGAATAATTATTATCATTCACAGCACCTTGTGTTACAGAGCTGCGTTGCACATCAAAAACTTTACCTCCATAATTTACTTGTTTTGCAAAATTTTTGGATTCGCTATTAGAAGTGTTAAAACCAATGGTACTAGAAAGGACAAAACCATCAAACAATTTATAATCTAACCCGAAATTACCATTCAATTTCTTAAAGTTATAATCGTTGTAGGTGTTGTCTATTTGCGCCAAAGGGTTAATAATTTCAGTACCTAAACCGGTTGTGCTTGGCACTAAAGCAAAGTTACCATTAGCATCATAAGGTTTTAAAGTAGCTGGGGTGTTCAATGCATTAAACAATACGGAACCTAATCCATTCTCATTTAAAGACTTTCTATTAAAATAAGTATAGATAACATTTGTTTTTAATTTCAATTTGTCTGTTAGGTCAGCACCTAAAGCTACTCTGGCCGTGTTTCTTAAAAAACCAGACTTATCTCCTCCAATAATACCTTCTTGATCCAAGTGCGAACCACTTACAGAATAAGTCACTTTTTCGGATCCACCAGAAATAGAAATGTCATGATTAATGATAGGAACTCCCGTATTGAATACTTCTTTTTGCCAATTGGTTCCTTTGCTTAAACCTGAAACATTTGGATAAGGAATGGTTTGACCACCGTTGGCATAACTTTCATTCAATAACAAAGCATACTCTGTAGCATTTAGGGTAGGTAAAGTTCTCGTGGTTTCTTGAAAACCTACATAAGTGTTGAAATTAATTTTTGTTTTTGCATTCTTTTTTCCTGTTTTGGTTGTGATCAAAATCACCCCATTAGCACCAATGGTACCATAAATTGCCGCTTGTGCATCTTTCAAAACAGTAATGGTTTCGATGTCATTAGGGTTGAGCAGTCCTAATTCACCTACATAACCATCAATAATAGTAGTTGGTCTATTTTCACCATTTGTGGCAATACCACGAATCCTGATGTCTAAAGCAGCACCTGGTGAACCTGACTGAGTCGTTACATTAACCCCAGAAATCGTTCCTTGCAATGCTTGTTCTACTTTTATTGGTTTGATGATATCCAAAGCTTTGGCATCAAGTACAGAAACTGCACCAGTAACTTCTCTTTTTTTCTGGCTACCGTAACCAATTACAACAATCTCTTTCAGTTGACTGGCTTCTTCTTCCATTTTTACAATCAATGATTCACTTCCTTTAACAGTTACTTGGGTATCTAAATAACCTACATAACTAAAAACGAGTACAGCATTTGTTGGCACCTTGCTCAACTTAAAACTTCCATCAAAGTCTGTTGAAGCACTTTGAGTTCCATTTTTTACCCTCACATTTACACCCGGAAGTGAGGAGCCGGATTTGGTATCGATTACCTTTCCATTGATTTCATTCGTTTGTGCATAACCCAAAGAGGCTAGCAAAATGAATGCAATTACTACTAGTTTAGATTTCATAACATTTTGGTTTTGTATTGAATTCTAAAATTACTTCAACTACAACGTGATAGTTAAAAAAGAACCCCTACAAAAAACATACAAACCAAAAAAAACTGCATTAATTTAAATAAACCTAAAAAAAACAGCATAATTATTACGAAAACAACAGAACAACAAGTATTAAAAATCAACAAAAAAAACCACAACAAATACAAATGTTGTGGTGATGTATAGGTTAAAAATGCTATTCTAGAAAAAACTATACGGTAAGAATATGTTCTACCAAGCCTTGCTCATGGGTCAAATCCATTTTTTTACGCAAACGGTATCTTTTTATCTCTACGCTTCTCACAGAAATGTTCAACAATGGGGCAATTTCTTTAGAAGAAAGATTCATTCTTAAATAGGCACAAAGACGCAAATCATTTGGAGTCAATGATGGATGCATTTGTTTTACTCGTTTGAGAAAATCTTTATCAACATTATCAAATGCCTCACGAAAAACTTTCCAAGAATCCTCTTCGGTAATGTTTTTATTGATAGTTGATATTACTGATTTTATATTCGAAGTATCACTCTGCGCCGTTTTCTTTAAATCTTCCTTGATAAAAGCCAACAACTCATTTTTACTATTCAAACTCATAGTCGAAACAGCTAGTTCTCTACTTTTAGAATCGACATCTTGCGACAATTGTTCATTTCGTAATCGCATTAATTCTTGTTCGTTTTCTAGCTCTTTTATCTCAAGCAAAAGGTTATTCTCTTCAATCAGTTTGGCTTCTTGCTTTTTATAAAAATTTTGATACGCTCTATGAATGTAAAAAGCCAAAACAACAAATAATATAAGGTAAATGAATACCGCCAAATTGGTAAGATACCAAGGCTTTAATACCGTAAAAGAATAACTGGCTGTATTTTCTAACAACGTATTAGAAAATTTTGCTCTGACCTTAAACACATAATCGCCCGGAGGCAAATTTTTGAAATTAATAGCCGATTTTGAACTCCATGTACTCCACTCTTCTTGAAAGCCTTCGAGTAAAAACTGATACTCGGCATTGATATACTTATTATACTCAGGCACCGTAAAATTGAATGCGATATTGTTTTGCTTATAATTAAACTTTCCATCCTCAGGAATAGCATAGTTATAGGAACCTTCATTCAATCGATTCACAGCAATATTCGTAATGGCTACTTTGTAATTCTTAAAACTCAAATCATTCAAATTCAAGGTATAATAGCCATCTGCCGTGCCAATAAGAAAAACTGCACTAGACAACTGGGTGCAATTCTCATAACCTAACATAGAGTTTGTTAATGAAGCTGGAATTGGAATCACATTATCCTTTAACTGATTGCTCAATTTACTCAAAGACAAATAATGGATATAGTTCTTGGTAAACAACCACATTCTATTGGAATTATCAACAATCATTTGACCTGAAGTATATTCCTCTTTGCTAAAAATAGTACTCAAAAACGGATCTTTGATAAATTTCTTGGTCAAGGGATTCAACTTAAAAACACCTTCTTTATAGGCATAATAAATGGTTCCATTGAATTGTATCAAACTGGCATTTTTTCCTTTTTTGGGAGAAGAATAGGTATAAAAAGGAGCCGTTTTAGTTAACTCTTTGTTCAATTGTAAACGAAAAACACCTTTGTATTCATGGCTTATATACACCTCCAGTTGTTTTGTGATTTCAAAACTTTTAGCCGAATAATCAAATCCAACTATTTTGTTTTTAAACACCCATTGCTGGTTTATTTTTTGCAAAACCGAAATACCATAATAATTACCTTGCAACAAAAGATCTTTCCTGTTAGGAACTGGACTAAACTTCCATGTTCCAGAACTTTTAAAAATAGGAACGGCAATTCCTCCTTGAATCACAAAACTACCCGAATCATGACCACAGAAAAGCGCTCCATCCCATTCAAACAAAGACCATACTTGTCCTTTCGTTCCGTTTATAAATTTAAAATCCTCATTCGAATCATACTTTTTATAAAAAAGACCTTGATTCGTTCCCACATAAAGCTTTCCGTCAATGAGTTTTGTGGCGTAAATAGTTCCCAAAACACCTGAATTATCTGTAAAACTTTTAATTGGCGATTGCAAATTGATACAATTGATACCATTGTCTAAACCAATCCATAAATTTTTATCAACATCTTCAAACAAGGACAAAACAGTATTATTACTCAATCCTTTGCTTTGATAAATATGATGTTTAAGCTTTCCATTCGTATCGATAATAAAAACACCATTAGAAACGGTACCTACTGCAAAACTACCGTTGGATAATTGCTGACTGTTGTAGATATTATTTGCAATTAATTGATGATCTACTTCGGTCGTAAATCGGGAGACTTTATTTTGAATCAACGTATAAAAACCATTCCATTGTGTTTGTATCAAAAGTCCTTGATCGATAGCAAATACATTGATGATCTTATTGTTTTTGAGTATCGGATCATTAGAAACCAAACTTTCTTTTCCGCTTACAATTTCAAATAATCCATTCGAAACCGTTTGGTAGTATATCGCATTGGAGGTGCTATACGATTTTAAAATACCACTTTGGGGCGCAATAACTTTAAACGAATCTTTTTTGGAATCATAGATGAAAATTTTGTTCAACGACTGAAAAACAATCCATTGATCGTAATTCAGAATATTCCAAAACTGCTCGTCGTCTTGAATTTTATTTTTAATCTTTTGACTCAATGAAGCATACCGAAGTTGTCCGTTTTTTTGGCGTTCCCAATACCCAAACTCCATGTAACATCCCGTATAAATTCGTTGTCCAATTACTTTTACTGAACGTATAATTGTTTCATTGGGGGAAGGATACAAATCCCATTTTGAACCATCAAAAGTGAGTAAGCCTTCATTATTGGCGAAATACAAATATTGATTTTGATCCTGAGAGATCATCCAATTTTGATTGCCTGCACCGTAAGTGTTGGAAGAATATTTTACAATTGGCGGTAGTTCTTGCGCTATAAAATTGAAAACAGAAAATAAAGCTACGAGTAAAAAAGTTTTTTGTAATCGCATGGTTTAAATATTTATGTAAAACTATAACTTAATATCATAAATTCTAAATAAAAGGCGGAAACAAAAGAAACAATCATTTAAAAAAAAAGCCATTAATAAGCGTTTCATAACTCCAAATGGCAAAAAATTGTGATTCGTTCAACCTGTACAAAGAGGTCAAAATTGATTACTTTTGTGCAAATTCATTTTATTATGTTGATTGACTTTTCTACACTAGATCCAAAACAAAATATAATAATCAAAGGCGCACAAGTTCACAATCTAAAAAATGTGGATGTAGTTATACCTAGAAATAAATTAGTGGTGATTACTGGACTTTCGGGCTCTGGAAAGTCGAGTTTGGCTTTTGACACGCTTTATGCCGAAGGACAACGTCGTTATGTAGAAAGTTTATCTTCTTATGCTAGACAATTCTTAGGCAGGTTAGACAAACCCAAAGTAGAATATATCAAAGGTATTGCTCCAGCTATTGCCATCGAACAAAAAGTAAACACCACCAATGCGCGCTCTACAGTGGGTACTTCAACAGAAATTTATGATTACATCAAGTTGTTGTATGCTCGAATTGGACGCACCTACTCGCCTGTTTCTGGACAAGAAGTAAAGAAAAACACCGTAACCGATGTGGTTAATTGCGTAAAAGCATTAGCATGGGAAAGTAAATGGTTATTACTAGCGCCACTACACTTAGAAGAAGGCAGAAAACTTCAAGACAAATTAAAGATATTACAACAACAAGGCTTTGCGAGACTACTTGTCAATCAAGAAATGCTTCGCTTAGACGATTTCATTGCCTCAATTGCTGACAAAAAAGACAAAGAGCTAGAAAAATTAACCATCGAGCTCATCATTGATCGTATCGTAGTTAAAACCGAAGAAGAATTCTACAATCGTTTGGCGGATGCTGTTCAAACCGCTTTCTATGAAGGAAAAGGAGACTGTTTTCTGCAAGAACTCAACGAACAAAATAGATTTAGTTTCTCGAATAACTTTGAGCTAGATGGCATTTCTTTCCTAGAGCCCAACGTTCATTTGTTTAGTTTCAATAATCCTTATGGGGCTTGTCCGGCTTGTGAAGGCTACGGAAACATTATTGGCATTGATCCAGAACTCGTAGTGCCGAACACGACGCTTTCTGTTTTTGAAAACGCCATATATCCTTGGCGTGGCGAAAGCATGAGTTGGTTTAGAGACGAATTAGTCAACGCTGCTTACAAATTTGACTTCCCTATTCACAAACCTTATTTTCAATTAACAGATGAACAAAAAGAGCTCATTTGGACAGGAAATCAATACTTTCAGGGGCTAAATGATTTCTTTAAAGAATTAGAAGAGAAAAATTATAAAATACAAAATCGCGTTTTGTTATCTCGTTACCGTGGCAAAACCAAATGCCCTACATGCAAAGGAAAACGCCTTCGCACAGAAGCATCCTATGTTAAAATAAACCACAAAACTGTATCGGATCTTGTCGATTTACCAATAAAGAATCTAGTAGATTTCTTCAAAAAAATTGAATTGGATGACTATGAAAAACAAATCGCAAAGCGTTTATTGATTGAAATCAACAACAGATTGTCATTTTTGACCGAAGTTGGACTGGATTATTTAACCTTAAACCGAAACTCTGCCACTTTATCGGGTGGTGAATCACAACGAATTAATTTAGCCACATCTCTTGGCAGCAGTTTAGTTGGGTCCATGTATATTCTAGACGAACCGAGTATTGGTTTGCACCCAAAAGATACCGAACGCTTAATCAATGTGTTACTTTCGTTACGAGATTTAGGTAATACCGTAATTGTGGTAGAGCATGATGAAGATATCATGAAAGCCGCCGATATGATTATTGATATTGGTCCAGAAGCTGGAACCTTGGGCGGAAACTTAGTAGCACAGGGGGCTTTCAAAGAAATCTTAAAAGCTGATTCCTTGACCGCGAATTATTTGAGTGGTACTAAAAGTATTGTAACTCCTAAAAAAAGACGTCCATATAAAAATTACATCGAAATCATTGGCGCTAGAGAAAACAATCTACAAAACATAGATGTTGTTTTTCCTTTGGATGTACTTACCGTTATAACTGGCGTTTCTGGAAGTGGAAAAAGTACTTTAATTAAAAAGATACTGTTTCCTGCGATGCAAAAAAAGTTGGAAAACGTAGGTGAAAAAGCGGGACAATTTACTGAAATGAAAGGCTCTTTTTCACATATCAAACATATTGAATACGTAGATCAAAATCCGATAGGAAGAAGTTCTCGTTCAAATCCTGTAACATACATCAAAGCCTACGATGATATTCGTGATTTGTATGCCAAAGAAAAATTATCAAAAGTAAGAGGATACCAACCCAAACATTTTTCGTTTAATGTTGATGGTGGTCGATGCGAAACTTGTAAAGGAGAAGGTACTATCAATGTAGAGATGGTTTTCATGGCTGATGTGCAGCTGCCTTGTGAAACTTGTAATGGAAAACGATTCAAAAAAGAGACTCTAGAAGTAGCTTTCGAACAAAAAAATATTCACGACATTCTCACGATGACCATCGATGATGCCATTTCTTTTTTCAAGGAACACAAGCAAAGTAAAATTATTCAAAAATTACAGCCTTTGCAGGATGTTGGTTTGGGATATGTACAATTAGGGCAATCTTCTTCTACACTTTCAGGAGGAGAAGCACAGCGTATTAAATTGGCTTCGTTTTTAGTGAAAGGAGCTACTAAAGAAAAAGCATTATTTGTATTTGATGAACCTACAACAGGTCTTCATTTTCATGATATTAAAAAATTACTCACTTCATTTGAGGCTTTGATTGAAAAAGGGCATTCTATATTGGTTATAGAACACAATCTAGATTTGATAAAATGTGCCGATTGGATTATTGATTTAGGACCTGAAGGAGGAGAAAATGGAGGCAAGCTTTTAGCCGTTGGCACTCCCGAAGCAATCGTTAAAAACAAAAATTCGGTTACGGCAAAATACCTTAAAGATAAACTGAACTAAACTTCTGATGGTAGTGTTAAAAAAATAGCCACAAATACTGTACTATATACAGAAATTTGTGGCTAACTTTTTAGGAAAGAAATGGATTAATACTAACCCATATAACAATTTTCTTGAAAAACGTTTCCGTCTTCATCAAGACCAACCACTATTTTTTTTGCTTTTGAAATATGGCTCAAATAAAGCCAAACTATAGACCAAACTCCAAGGGTAACACAAGATAGTCTAAAGTTTAATTTATGGTCTACACGTTTCTTCCTCTTAGATAAAACAGCGAAGGGTAAAGCATCATTTCTTTCTTCAATGATAAAACCTTCTTCTAATTTTGAATTAATAGATTCTGTAAAAATCGTTAAATCTTCTTGGTGTATAGCTTGGTTGTTTTTCATGCATTTTTTGGTTTTAAAGATCAAAATCCAATTAATAATTAAACCTTAATTTTTCACAAATTTACCTTAGATAAACAGTATGCACAATACCCACTTTTAGTGATATTTGTTATAAAAGTATTTAAAAATATATAACTAACTAAATATCAATACATTATTGTTTTAAATAAAAAAAACACTAGATTAACGGCAAAAAAACTCGTTAAAAGACATCCTAAAACCGCTACAAATCACTATTTCATTTAATCCATTTCTTATTTTTTACACTCACTATTAACTTGAAAAAAAGCTGGTTGATATTCTTTAGACAAATAGTCCTCAGGAATAGTAGTATGATTACCATCGCGGAGTGCTTTATAATGAGGTGACATAATTTCAATACCTGCTTCGTTAAAACAATCTTGAATGTTTTGATGCAAATTTGAATAAATGAGTGGCTGTTTAGTTGCTTCTTTAGTAAAAGCATTAATTTCATAAGAAACATAAAAATCATCCAAACTTGTTTGTAGCACAAATGGCGATGGATGTTTTTCGATTAAATCGGTTCGATTCGCAGCCTCAATGAGTGCTTTATGCACTTCTCGCCAAGGCACATCATAGCCAATAGTTACAGTAGAATGCAATACTAATCCATTTGTATTGGATTTTGTATTTGCAGAGAAATTAATAGATGAACTTGATAAAACAGTAGCATTCGGAATGGTTATATCCTCCATTTTGGGAGTACGTATTCGAACGACCAAGGCGGTCTTTTCTATAACTTCACCATTTACCTCGCCAATTTTGATAAAATCTCCAATCTTGAAAGGACGCATATAAGTAATTACTAGTCCAGCCACCATATTGGCAATAGCATTTGAAGAGCCAATAGAAAACAAAACGCCAACAAAGACGGTAACTCCTTTGAAAATAGGCGAATTTGAACCCGGCAAGTACGGAAAAAGAATCACTAACATAAAAGCATACAACAATACTCTTATGATATTAAATGTTGGTTTTGCCCAATCACTATAAAACCCATCGATATTGATGTTTTCTTTTTGGATTTCATCTACAAAATACTTTACTATTTTTAAGGTATAGTGAAACAAAACAACAATTACAATGATAGAAAATAAATTAGGTAAGAAATCAATAAAACTAACCAAAGCAAATTTGGCGGGTTCCATAATCCAATGTAATAAAGTAGTAGTGTAACCAACTGTTGATGGAAAAACACTAAAAAGCAAGGGAAGTGAGAAGTAAATAACAACAATAAAAACTATTGCTCGAATGATTCCAATGATTCGTAGGGTAAAATAAAGCTGATTTGATGGTGATAAAATATGGTAATTTTTAATCAAAATACCTTTAAAATATTTTTCATCATTACGAATTAGGAAATATTTAAACTTTCGAAAGACTACGTTTATACCAAATAAGAGTAAAGCAATACATCCTATAAAAAGAAGTTCCAGCGCTATACGTTTCATCCATTTGACTAGAGCGTTGTTTCCTTTCTCGTTTATGATGGCTTTAGAAATCACAGCTATATTTTCTTTGGTCAAAGATTGACTGTCTTTGCCTACAGCTTTGGCATCTACCGTGGTGATAGACATGATTATAAAGGCATCTTTGTAAACGATATCGAGCGTAATATCGGCGGGAACGATTTTTAAGGAATCGGCTTCAAACAAAGGGTCGCTATAAATTTGTCGGATTCTGTCAGCAATGGCTTTGGCTCTTTTTTCGGGAGAAAATCCACCTATTTTATTATGAATAAAAAACAAGGTGTCTTGAAAGGGCACTACTGGATAACTATCCTTAAAAGGAGCAACATTGACAGAATCTGTTACTTTTAAAGTCGTTATAACAGAATTTGCTTGTTGCTTTTGTGCCCACAAAACGGATGTTATGGACAATGAAATGATGAGAATCTTAAAAACTTTCAAGTGAATCATAGAAGATGACTGTTTTTATTAAAATAAGCTATTGTTTTCTTTGTAATGAAAGCAAGAAAGCTAAATGCTTCCTTTTAGCCCCGACAGTAGCGGCATCCTTTGCTTTTTTTCTTTCAAAAAGCAAAGATATAGCGGATGGCGGGACGATGTGACCAAAAACTCTTGTGATCACTGCTTCTAAACATTATTTATCTGAAAATTAGCTTAACAAATATAAAGACAAAACAGTATACTTTTAACAGAATTCCCTCTATTTAAGACAAGTAAGTACTATTTTTTGATTTTTAATTTAATGAAAAGTGTGTCGATAGCCTGATTGATTTCGGGAGAAATAACCATTTTATAATTGGCATAAACGTACACCACGGTTAGCAAAATAGACTTTAAAACAATACTTATTAAAGGATGAAATGGAAATTGCCAAAAATAAAAAAGCAGAAAAATTACCAACGTAACCCCCAAAGATACTAAGGTTGGTTTACTAAATGGATATAAATGCATCCGATTGACCACAAAATACAATTTGGCAATACTATACGCAGTAATAGACAACAAAGTAGCAAAGGCAGAGCCAATTATACCATATAACGGAATAAAAATCCAATTGAGCAAAAAGGTTAATACTGCCAACATTACGCCTAAAAACAGTACCATACGGTAGTATTTGGAATTGAAAATAATAGCATTATTGTTTCCTAAAATCAAATCGAAATATTTTGAAATTCCAATCATAAAAACAACTATAATTCCACCAGCGTATTCTTTGGGCAACAATTCATATAGCTGATTGATGTTGACAAAAATGCATAGCATTACGAATCCGCCCACCATTTGCAGATTAATCGAAGTTTTTTTGTACAAAATATTCAATTCTTTGTATTTGTTTTCGTGCATTAACTTAGCTGTAATAGGATACACGATTTGATGCATCGCGCGACTAGGGACTGAAATCACCAAAGCAATAAAAGTAGCCACAGAGTAAATACCAATAGCTCCAATATCTAGATACTGATTCAGCATGATTTTATCTCCGTCGAGTAGCAAATTCGCGACACTTCCAGATAAAATAATATAGAATGAATACTCTATTATTCCTTTTACTTGCGCTGGAATCTCCCATTTAAAAACAGGTTTTTTTATTCGGAAAGCATAAAACATAGTGACCAAAAAAGCTATAAAATAAATTCCCGCCGTGAGATAGATAAACTGTACCGCTATAATCAACTTAAAATACATGGCCAAAAGGGCTAACAATGAAAATAGTCGTAACCCAACTTCTTTGATAAAATTACCAAAGACAGAATGCATATGTACTCTTGCCCAAGCATAAAATATTTCGAAATATGCCATAGATAATCCTACAAAAGGAATCATCCAAATAAAATCCTTTACGATTGGATTCTTTTTGGTGACAAAAAATAAAATTTCATCATAAAAAAACAAACCGATTAAAAGCAGTGGAATACTAAACAACAATGGAAACAAAACAGTAAAAGATAAAAACTGATTTCTCTCGTCTTCGGTTTTGCATTGAGAATAAAACTTCACTAAGGTGTTTTGCATTCCAATAGCGAATAAGGGCATCAATACATTCGCACAGGACAAAATATAATTAGAAAGACCATAATAGGTTTTACCCAAAATAGGTGGAAATAAAAATAAGGTACTTATCCCGCCTATTCCAAAACCGATGTAAGTGATTATAGTATTCTTTAGTGATTGATTTAAAACAATGCCCATTATTCGAAGGTAGAATTTAGAAGTTAGAGGTTTGAAGTGACTGTTTTGAGGTTAAAATTTAGAAATTAGAGGTTAAAAGAGTCGCTAATTCTTTGGTTAAACTCTTTCTGGAATATTTTTGCAAACCTACTGGATACGACTGTAATTTTCCTTCCAAAAATTGTTGATAATAGGCTAAAATGGTAGCTTTCAATTGATGTTTCTTATCGTACTCGAAAAACACTCCTGTATTCGTACTAGTGATAATCTCAGCAAAATCTGAATCTTTGGGTCCAATAGCGATAATTGGTCTTCCAGAAACCATATATTCGAAAAGTTTACCCGGAATGATGCTTTTGGTATCTTCAGAATCAATTTCGATTAACAATAATACTTGTGATTTACGTTGATGTGCTACAGCTTCATCGTGTGACACGTAGCCTAAATTATTCAAATAGTCATTGAGCCCAAATCGCGTAATCGTATCCAATACTTCCTGACTTACAGCGCCCATCAATTTTATTTCAAGTTGCTTTTTAAAATCAGGGATTTCGACAAGTAACTCTACTAAAGTCTCCCAAAGAATTAGTGGGTTGCGTTCTGATAAAAACGAACCAATATGTGCCAAAGTGAATTTGGTATCCAATGTTTGCGGCGCAACATTTTCCGTATCATACCCATTCGTAATTACTTCAATAGGTTTTGAAGTGATGGCTTGAAACTCCGTTTTAGTCGTTTTGCTAGTTACAATTATCGTATCAGCTGCATTTAGCACTTGATGTTCTAATTTTTTATGCTTTTTGGCAGCATAACTAGACAAACGCAAGGCTTTGTGATAGCCAATAGTCGTCCAAGGGTCACGAAAATCGGCGAACCATTTTACGTTTACTTTTTTCTGCAACTCCAATCCAATCAAATGCAAACTGTGCGGTGGACCTGAAGTAACGATAGTATCGATATTATTTTCAGCAATGTATTTTTCTAAATAAGCAACAGAAGGTTTCACCCAAAAAACACGGGCATCTGGAATGAATAAGTTCCCACGTATCCACAATAAAAACGCTTCCAAAAAGGATTGCTTTTTTTGATTAGGAATGATTCCAGAGCTTATTTTTTTGGTTTTGTTTTTAGAAAAAAAGGAAGCCAATTGATAGGGTTCGAAAATGCTTTTTTTCAAAACAATGGCTTGTTGCGACACTTCTTTTTCTAAATGAGCATCGACTATAGGATAAGTTGGATTTTCCGGAATATAAACAATCGGCTGTATATCAAAATCAGGTAAATATTTGACAAACTTAAGCCAACGCTGTACCCCTGGCCCACCGGCTGGCGGCCAATAATAAGTGATGATTAAGAGTTTACGCCCCCTAACCCCTTCCTCCCCAACCCCTCCGAAGGAAGGGCTTTCAAAAAGGGAAATTCCTTCTGATTTATCCATCAAATCAATTTCAATTTTTCAATACAATTACTTTCCCTTATTGGTAGCTTTTTTTCGCTCAACATATATCCCTCCAACCAAAAGCAATAACATTCCAATGGAACTAACTAAGGCGATACTACTTCCGGTTTGTACCACTTGTGGCTCAAATTTGAATTCCACTTTTTGTTTTCCTGCTGGAATTTCAATAGCTCTCAACACATAATCTACTCTGTAAATTGGAGTTTCTTTACCTTCAACGTAAGCTTTCCAACCTTTAGCATAATACATTTCAGAAAATACCGCCAAACCAGAATTAGCATTAGTTGAAGTATACGTTAGATGATTCGGTTTGTAGGCATCCAAAGTTATTACAGCCGAAGCATCTTTTAGAAAGTTTTTATTTTGAATAGTAAATTCATTTGTATTGACAATTGCCACATTTTTAGAATCGAATTTATCTAAAGCTTTCATTTCTTCATCGGCAGAAGCCACTGCTTTTATTTGGCTTACAAACCAAGCATTGCCATTAGCATTAGGATTAACGGTTGGAAATTCTTTACCTTCTTTATCGGTTTGAATGATGTATTTTACATTTAAAAAATCTAAAACCTCAATATTATTCTTAGCGATTTGGTAATCGAATAACTGCTGAATTCTTCTAGGCTTAGCCGCATGATAACCTCCCAAAGATTTATGAAAATAAGAAGCTCTTGCACTTGACAAATTACCACTTACCTCAAAAACCCTATAGTTCGATACATCTTTTAAAATCTGAATATCTGCTGGAGTTTCCTGAAATGGAGCGGCTACTTCTCTACCATTCATAAAATCTTTTCCTGAAACATATTTTTTATCCACGAAGAAAAGATCAGAAATCATCAAAACACCAACAATAATTATAGCGGTATTTTGTGCCATTTTTTTTTGAGTATACAACCACAATACAGCTGCAATTAACACTATAAAAAAGGTAGAACGTAACAAATCGGCAGTGTATAAACTCATACGATCTGCTTTTAGCGCGTCTACAAATCCAGGACCATAGTTTTGCAAATACAATCCATCGCTGCTACCTGCATAACTCCAAGCGCCTTTGCTCACAAAAAGAATGAGCATAACACCTAAACCAAATAATGCTGTATGCAAAATCCCTTTGGTTTGTTGTTGTTTTTCCAAAGTAAAAAAGGATTGTAATCCCATAATGGCTAATACTGGAAAACATAATTCCAGAATGACCTGAATAGACGAAACGGCTCTAAACTTATCATACATCGGAATGTAATCAATGAAGAAATCTGTCACTAAAGAAAAGTTTTTTCCCCAAGACAAGACTAACGCAAACATAGCGCCTCCAAAGAAGACATATTTTATTTTTCTTTTATCAATAAATAATGCCAAAACAGCCAAAAAGAAAACCACAACTCCAATATATGCTGGAGCAGCCACTATCGGCTGATCACCCCAATATGTTGGCAATCCATTGGTAAAATCGGCAGCTTGATCTTCAGGAACACCCTGACCTACCATAAATTCAAACATCGCACTATCTTTCCCAAGGGCTTCGCTGTTTGAACCACCAAAAAGTCTTGGTGCAATCAAATTGAAACTCTCCATAATACCATAGCTATATTCTGTAATATAGTCACGAGACAAAGCTATATCTTCTGTTTTCTTTGAACCATCTGGGTTAAATGTTAATTCACTTTTCCCACGAGTACTAAAAGCAGCATATTCTGATGTGGCTAATAAATTGGTTGCATTGGCTCCAATCGCTAAAATCCCAGCAATAGCTAATATTCCAAAGCTTTTACCAAGGTCTTTGTATTGTTTCTCTTTGATGGCTTGATACGAATAATACCCTACCAAAATCAATAACAACAATAACAAATAATAAGTCATTTGAAAGTGATTCGCATTAATTTCTAATGCTGTGGCAAACAACGTAACCAAACCACCTAGAATATATTTACGCTGAAAAACAAGTATAAAACCAGCAACAACCATTGGCATATAACCAATCGCGTGGGCTTTGGCATTATGCCCTACTCCCAAAATAATAATCAAATAAGTAGAAAACCCAAAGGCAATCGCACCAAAAAATGCTTTTAACGGATCGATTTTTAAAATCAATAAAAGACCGTAGAATCCTAAAAAGTATAAGAATAAATAATCAGCTGGACGCGGTAAGAATCGGATAGCATCATCTAAAGTGCCAATGTAATCATGAGGGTATTTTGCCCCTAATTGATAAGTCGGCATTCCGCCAAAAGCAGAATTCGTCCAATAAGGTTCTTGATGTTCAATGGCTCTAAAGTCGTTTTGCTCTTTGGCCATCCCAGTAAACTGAGCGATATCGGACTGGAAGATTTGTTTTCCTTGTAAAACAGGATAAAAATAAATTAAAGAAATAACAACAAAACCTAGAATAGCTAATGCGTGCGGGTAAAATTTATTTAAAACTTTCAATGGATTCAGATTTGAATTAGATTAAAAAATGGGCTTCAGCGCACAAATTTAATCTATTTCTTCGTAATCCACATATTCTCCCACTTTTTTGGTCTCTTTTGGATTTTTGGAACGAGCCGTATCTACAATAATCTCGTCTTGATTGCTGTTTCTTTTATTATTTTGGGCATATTGCTGTTGCGCATATTGTTGTTGTTGCTGAAAATTTTCACCGGCTTTCTCTACCGCTTTTTTAACTAAAATCGGTAAAAAAAGTTTAGCCAAAAATTTGAAAACATAATAGAACATAATCATGTAAAACAATGTTCTTACAAATCCACTAAATGAAGCTAGTTGCATATCTAAAAATTTTTTCAAAATTAGTAAATCAAATGGTCAAATTTAAAATCCTAATCTTAAATAAATAATAAAATATAGTACATTTGGTTGCGTTACTATTTTAAATCAAAAGAATATAACTATGCTCCCATTCAAAAAAATTATTTTTATCACCTTATTTTTAATACCTTTTGCTCACTATGGGCAATTTACCGATCAAATTAATTCCAATCGACCTGGTGAAACTATGTCCGCTTATGGTGTTGGCAAACATGTCATTCAGCTTGAAAGTGGTATCTACGGAATTACTTCTCACCACAATTTATTGAATTATGATGTGAATGGTTTTGGTCTTGACGCCACGATTCGTTGGGGTGCTTTTTTGGAAAGATTAGAAGTCATTGCCGATATTCAATACCAAAATGATCAACTCGACAGTAACATTAGTTCAACCAACAGAGCCAATTTTAGACAGACCAATTTGGGAGCCAAATATTTAATTTACGACCCTTTTAAAAATTATGAAAAAAAGGTCAACTTTTACAGTTGGGATGCGAACCAAAAGTTCAATTGGAGACAATTATTACCCGCAGTTTCTGTATTTGCTGGAGCCAATTTCGTTTTTTCTGGAAACCCTTATGCTTTTTCGTTAGAATCGAGTATTTCTCCCAAAATCATGCTGATTACACAAAATCACTTAGGAGATGGGCGTTGGGTTTTTGTGACCAACATCATCGCTGATTATGTTGGCACAGACTACCCCAGTTATGGCTACGTAGTGACTTTAACGCGCGGATTCAGCAAAAGATGGTCGGGATTTATTGAAAACCAAGGCTACAATAGTGATTTTTATAGTGACATGATCGCTCGTGGTGGAGCCGCTTATTTGCTTAATGACAACTTCCAAATTGACGCTTCAATAAGTACCAATTTCAAAAACACTCCAACCATTTTATACGGCGGATTTGGAGTCTCTTGGCGCTATGATGGCTTTTACAAAAAAGCAATTTCAAGACAGCAAAAAGAGGATAAAAAGAAAAAAGCAACCGACAATCAGGAACAAGAAAGAAGAAGAAAATCCAAATACGACTAACAAACAAGCCCTTAATTGGGCTTTTTTTATGGACAAAAGTTGGCTATATTCGCACCTACACTTTACACTTTATAATCCATGATTACGATTCACGAAGCCAAAAGC
>CAUPCW010000021.1:0-39800 GCA_963509895.1 uncultured Flavobacterium sp. | reverse complement strand
ATTCATAGCGTGAGAAACGTTATTTCCTACCATCGCTCTTTTACCTGTAAGGTCACAAACTCTTGACATTATGCTTATCTTTTATCGTTATTCAAAATCAGGGTGCAAAGAAAAGAAAAATAAACGGATGAAACAAAAAATTATAGCACATTTTTTAAAATTTCTTTTTGCAACATTTCCAAACTCTTACTAACTGCTCTATCTATTACTTTTTCTCGGGGTTGACCGAAATTAAACTCATCTACAATCACACCATCAGGGGTTGCCAAAGCGATAAAAACGCTACCAACACTAGCATCTGAATCTCCTTTTGACGGCCCCGCATTGCCTGTTGTAGCGATTGCATAATCCGTTTCAAAGACTTTTTGACAGTTCAACGCCATTTCTTTAGCTACTTCAGCACTTACTACACTATACTTATTAATAGTATCTGAATGAACACCCAATAACCTAATCTTCATTTCAGTAGCATAAGCCACCACAGTTCCTTTATAATAATTTGAAGCTCCTGAAACTCCTGAGATTACTTGTGCAATTTTACCTCCTGTACAACTTTCAGCTGTGGCTATTGTCTTATTTTTTTGAGTTAGTAATCGACCTACTACCACTTCTAAAGTCTCTTCCTCATCTAATCCAACAATAATATCTCCAATAAGCAAGCATAAAGAAACCAATCGACGCTCTAATTCTGTTTCCAAAAATTGCTTGTCTGTTCCTTTTGCAGTCAATCGTAAACGCACTCTTCCTGGTGCAGGCAAATAAGCCAACTTAATATAACTGGGCAAATCATTTTCCCAATCTTCAATACGCTCCGCCACTAAACTTTCGCCTTGCCCATAGGTTAAAACGGTTTTATGAATTATAAAAGGACGTTCATATTCTTTAACAATCTTAGGCACCACTTGATGATCTATTAGATATTTCATTTCATAAGGCACTCCTGGCAAAGAAACAAAAACGGTTTGCCCTTTTTGAATCCACATTCCAGGAGCCGTTCCTACTTCATTATGCAAAACAATACATTTCGAAGGAACCAAAGCCTGATCTTTATTCATTTGAGAGGCTTCACGCTGCAACGCTTTTTCAATTAAAGCAATCACATGGGCCTCTACCTCAACATTGCGTATGAGTATATCATCAAAATAATCACAAATAGTTTTTTTGGTGATATCGTCTTTGGTCGGTCCTAAACCACCCGTAATAATGACAACATCAACAGCGTCTTGCATTGAAGCAAAAGTGTCTAAAATAGCTTGTTTATCATCACTTATAGACAACATTTCCTTGACCTCAATTCCAATTCGATCCAAGGATTTGGCAATGTAAGCGGAATTGGTATCAATAATTTGACCAATAAGAATTTCGTCACCGATAGTAATTATGGCTGCTTTCATTAAGTAATAAATTGAAATGGGTGAAAATTAAAAAGGGAAAAAACTACAAATCAAAATCCTTTTTGATTTCTTTTACCGCGTCTTTAACACGCTGCTTGACGCTTTTAAAAGTCTCGATAATATCTTTTTTTCTTCCTTCTGTTTTTGTCCAAGCTTCTACCTGAAGAATTTCCTCAAAAGCCACATTTAAACCAATTAAATCCAAAGTGGGCTTAATTTTATGTGCATAAGCATAAGCTTGTTTGTGGTCTTTATTATCAATTCCTTCTTTGATTTTTTTCAAATCCTCAGGAACTTCGGTTACAAATAAAATCAAAATTTGCTGCACAAATTCTGGATCATTATCGGAAAGTGCATACACTTTGGAGAGATTGTATTTTAAAGCCATTATTTTACTTGTATTCTAAATAGTTGTTGTCCTTCTAAAAATCCTTCTAAAATATCATTCGGACGAACTGAAGCTACTCCTGCTGGTGTACCAGTAAAAATAATATCTCCAATTTTTAAAGTAAAAAACTGAGAAACATAAGCAATCAATTCATCAATAGCCCATAACATATGACTTGAACAGCCTTTTTGAACTGTTTGTCCGTTATTGGTTAACTCAAATGTAAGATTTTCTAATGAACTAAACTGCGTTTTAGGTAAAAATTCTCCAATCACTGCCGAACCATCAAAAGCCTTTGCTTTTTCCCAAGGCAACCCTTTTTGTTTTAATTTTTCTTGTAAATCTCGTGCTGTAAAGTCGATTCCCACGCTAATTTCATCATAATATTTATGTGCAAACTTGGAATCAATGTACTTTCCAACTTTACTAATTTTTACAATCAACTCAATTTCATGATGAATATCTTCCGAAAATTCTGGAATCACAAACGGATGTTGCTTGAGTAAAATAGCAGAGTCAGGTTTCATAAAAACCACTGGTTCGGTGGGACGTTCGTTTTTTAACTCTTCAATATGGTTGGCATAATTCCTGCCTATGCAAATTATTTTCATGACCTTAGTAATTAGCAAATAGTGAATAATAATTAGCAAACAAACACTATTCACTAATTACTCTTCACTAATCACTCTATTTAGTATTTAACTTTCTTAATTTAATAGCAGTAAGCACTTTTTTGGTATACAAAGGAAAATCAGCATTTTGAATCCAACTAAAATATCCTGGTTCCGATTCAAGTACCTTATCTATTTTTACTCCTTTATGCTTTCCAAAAGTAAAAATCTCTTCGTTGTCCTTATCAAAAGCAATCATTCCTGCAAAATCGGCTATTTTTTTTCGTGTAGTAAACTCAGACAACACTTTCATATCGTTTTCTAATTCAGGATAACGATCCAATTGTGCCTTTAATATTTCATAAGTCGCCATGGTATCTGCTTCTGCAGAGTGTGCATTTTCGAGAGAATTCCCAGTATAAAACTTCAAAGCTGCCGCTAATGTTCGCTCTTCTTTTTTATGAAAAATAGTTTGAACATCAACTGATACACGATTTTTCATGTCAAAATCCACTCCTGCTCTTAACAACTCTTCTGCCAATAAAGGTATATCGAAACGATCTGAATTGAATCCAGCTAAATCACTGTCTTTTATCATTGAGTACACTTGTGATGCTAGCTCATTAAACGTTGGCTCATTGGCTACTTTTTCATTGGTTATTCCATGAACTGCGGTTGTTACAGCAGGAATTGGAATCGTTGGGTTGACCAACCATGTTTTACTTTCTTTGTTTCCGTTTGGGAAAACTTTAAAAATTGAAATTTCTACAATACGATCTTTACCAATATCAATCCCTGTTGTTTCAAGATCGAAAAAACAAATTGGTCTATTTAGTTTCAGTTCCATTTTGGTTATTATAAGGTTGCAAATATAATTCTTTAAAAGCGATTAAAAACAAGCGATTGAACATTTTAGGTTAAAACAAATGTCTTTTGCAAACTAAAAAAAAATTAAAACACAAAAAAACCGACAATTGAAATTTTCAATGTCGGTTTTTTATTTTATGTTTTTATTAACAAGATTAAAAGTCTCTATTTATATCAAAAGCTTCTAAATACTCGGCCACTCGTTTTACAAAACTTCCTCCCAAAGCACCATCAACTACTCTATGGTCGTAGGAATGAGACAAGAACATTTTTTGACGAATTCCGATAAAATCTCCTTCTGGTGTTTCAATAACCGCAGGCACTTTTCTAATCGCACCTAAAGCTAAAATCCCCACTTGTGGCTGATTGATAATTGGTGTTCCAAAAACAGAACCAAAAGTTCCCACATTAGTAACTGTATAAGTTCCTCCTTGGGTATCATCTGGTTTTAATTTTCCGGCTTTAGCACGATTTCCTAAATCATTTACCGCTTTCGCCATTCCAACTAAATTCAATTGATCCGCATTTTTGATAACAGGAACAATTAAATTTCCGTTTGGCAAAGCTGCAGCCATACCTAAATTGATGTTTTTCTTTTTGATAATAAAATCACCATCAACAGAAATATTCATCCCAGGAAAATCTTTCAAAGCTTTTGCAACAGCTTCCATCATAATAGGTGTAAAAGTTAGTTTTTCGCCTTCTCTTTTTTCAAAAGCGGATTTAACTTTCTCTCTCCATTTTACAATATTGGTCACATCTACTTCAATAAATGACTGAACGTGAGCCGAAGTTTGAACTGAAGCTACCATGTAACCCGAAATCAGCTTACGCATTCTATCCATTTCTACAATTTCGTCTCCACCATTAACAGAAACCGGAGCAGCTTTTGCCGCTATTGGTGTTGCCGCAGGAGCTATGGTATCCACCATTAACGATGGCGTTGCAGTAACTTTAGGTTGATTTTCTCTATTTTTTATGTATTCTAAAATATCAGCTTTGGTAATTCTTCCTTCTTTTCCTGTACCAGAAATAGTCTGAAGTTCTGCAACAGAAACACCTTCTTCTTTTGCTATATTTTTCACCAAAGGCGATAAAAACTTATCCGATTCTGTAAAATCTACTGGAGCAAGTACGGTTTCTTTGGCTACTTCTATCGCTTTTTCGATAGCTACAGCTTCTTCTGGAATTGCGTTAGCAACAACAGATTCTGTAACTGCACCACCTTCGGTTTCAATAATTGCGATAGTCTGCCCTACTTGAACCAAATCATTAACCTGAAATAATTGCTCTACCAATACTCCCGAAACTTCGCTTGGCACCTCACTATCCACTTTATCCGTAGCAATTTCCAGTACTGCTTCGTCAGCTTCAATTTTGTCTCCCACTTGCTTCAACCAATTGGTTATGGTTGCTTCTGCAACACTTTCTCCCATTTTTGGAAGTTTTAATTCAAATCTTGCCATATTATTAACCTATAAGGTGCTTTTGATTTTATGCTTGCGAAATTAATAAATAATTTGAATATAAATTACATTAAATGTAATTTTTACCGAATTTCTATAATCGTACCTCTTTCGTTATTATTATTGCTTCCTATCAAAAAATTAGAACTTTTTGGGATAATTTTAAAAGTAAATCCTTGGTTCTTTGACGATTCCAAAATAGCGATACAGTTCTTGAAGGAAATATAAGTATTATCCATAATAATTTCTGTTTTTTCCTTTGTTTTAAAAAGACACGAATTTACCATTTTTTCTCCTTCAAAAGGTTGGAAAATGACTTTTTTTCCTAAAATCAATTGTAACTCCTCAGCTACTTTTTCGTTGGAGGAATAGAGTAAAAAATGACGAGGTTCTTTTTGAATTTTCGGTTTCCCTTGAAAGGTTTTGAGCAAGGAAAAAAAGAAAATCCCCAATTGCATAAAAATTTCAAAGAAAAACGAAACTTTAAAATGTTTTTGATAAAAAAAACGCATTGCTTCTTGAAACCGTTTCATATAAGTACCGTCTTTTATCGTGCTTTCGCCTTTGTAATGCAGTACTGTAGTTTCATGAAAATAAAAATTATCTTTTCCTTTTAGCAACACTTGATAGGACAAATCGATATCATCGGAGTACATAAAGCAATTTTCATCAAAACCACCCACTTCTAGGTACAATTCGCGAGGGAGAAACATAAAAGCCCCCACTAGAATATCTACTTTACCCGTTTGATCAGGATGTAAATGTTGCGCATAATATTTTGTAAAAAAAGAGACCGTAGGAAACCATCGGTATAAACCCATAACTTTTGTAAAAGCGACCCAAGGTGTAGGAACACTACGCTTACTTTCGGGCAAAAAATTCCCGGAACCATCAATCAATTTTACGCCAACAATTCCAAGGTTTTTTTGTGTTTCGGCGAAAGCCAATACCTTAAAAAAAGTATCTTCGGCAACGACTGTATCGGGATTCAAAATACAAAGATATTCTCCCTTGGCGACGGTAACTCCAATGTTATTGCCCTTTGGAAAACCGAGATTCTCGGAGTTTTGAATGAGTTGTACTTCTGGAAAGCGAGTATGCATCATGGTGCAACTATCATCAGAAGACCCATTATCGACAACTATGATTTCGCCTTCAATGTTTTCTAGCGCTTTTTGAACGCTAAGTACACATTGTTCCAAGAAATAGCGAACGTTGTAATTGAGTATGATAATAGATAGTTGCATGATGCAAATATAATGAGATAATATTCTCTCAAAAGCAGAAGAGATCATTCTTACTACTAAAAAATTATTATAAATGTATTTCCTTATTTTTACCATTCATTAGAATAAATATTAATGAAATTCCTGTTGTACTTACTCTGCTGTTTTTCTATAGTTTATCCTCAAACAAATAAGGGTAACAACGCTGCTTTAGTAAAAAACAAAAAATGTGAGTATCCCAAAACCAAAATAAAACCCGTATTTTCTGCTCCACTATCGGATTCACTAAAAGAAACTTCAGGTTTAGTGTTTTTTGAGGGTTTATTCTGGACACACAATGACGACCATGATACCACCCTTTATGGTTTAGACGATTCAGGGAAAATCAAAAGAAAAATCAAACTAAATGGAGTAATCAATCATGATTGGGAGGAAATCACACAAGATAGTACCTACCTATATATAGGAGACTTTGGCAACAACTATTCAGGGACTCGAAACGATTTGAGCATTTTAAAAATCGAGAAGAAATCCTTTTTACAACAACAGCCAATAATTGAAACCATCTCTTTCTCGTATAGCAATCAAACGGATTTTAGTCCACAAAAACCTAACAAAACAGCTTTTGATTGCGAAGCTTTTGTAGTAAGGAAAGACAGCATTTATTTGTTTACTAAACAATGGCAATCGTCAACTACCAGTCTTTATGTCTTACCCAATAAAACAGGCCTTCAAGTTGCAGAACTACAAACCGCTTGGAACTGCAAAGGTTTGATTACTGGCGCGACTTACTTCGATACTGAGAAAAAAATAGCGCTGTGTGGGTATACCAAAAAAGGAAGTCCGTTTTTATATGTTCTGTATGACTTTGAGGGAAATCACTTTTTCTCGGGTTGTAAAAGAAGGATTGATCTAAAACTACGCTTTCATCAAATTGAAGGAATTGCTACGATTGATGGCAACACTTTTTATTTGACCAATGAAGCTTTGATCAGAAAACCTTTTTTGAAGATTCCGCAACAATGGCAGGTGGTGAAGCTGAAAGACAATGATGAAAAATAATACTAATAACAACTACATTTTAGTACTACACTTTTTATGTCACATCGAGCAGTTTATACTGAGCGAAGTCGAAGTACAGTCTAGAGGCACTAGTGGATCTCGATTGTGCTCGAACTGACAATTCGAACTAATTTATAAAAACCAATGTAACTCCTTAACCCCGATGGGAGCGGCATCCTCCTGGCTGGTGAACGAACCAGACAGGAGATATAGCGTACAGCGGGACACGTGTTTCCTGAAAATGCCTTTTGTGTACGTTCCTAAAAACAACTCTCACACTTTGAGAAATAATTCGCAAATGGCTATAGAATAGTTTACTTTTGCCGAATGTTACGATTTTTAGACCAATCCTAACTCATAACTTATAACTCATACCTTACAACGTGAATTACCTATCTGTCGAAAATATCTCTAAGTCTTTTGGAGAACGTACTCTTTTTCAAAACCTTTCTTTTGGGATTAATAAAGACCAAAAAATTGCTTTTATTGCCAAAAATGGGTCTGGAAAAACCTGTATCATGAAAATTATTAATGGCGAAGACGAACCAGATACGGGACAAGTGGTGATCCGTAAAGACATTAAAATGGCGTTTTTGTCGCAAGATCATAATTTGCAAGACGAACTGACGATTGAGGAAAGTATTTTCGCCTCGGATAATGAAATTTTGAAAGTGATTGAACGCTACGAAAAAGCGTTGGAAAATCCTGAAGACGAAGAAGCCTATCAAAAAGCATTTGACCAAATGGATCAATTCAATGCTTGGGATTTTGAAACGCAGTTTAAGCAAATTTTATTCAAATTAAAGTTAGAAGACTTTAAACTGAAAGTCAAAAATTTGTCGGGTGGACAGAAAAAAAGATTGTCTCTGGCTATCATTTTGATCAATCGTCCGGACTTGTTGATTTTAGATGAGCCCACCAACCACTTGGATTTAGAAATGATTGAATGGTTGGAAAGTTATTTTGCTAAAGAAAATATCACCTTGTTTATGGTAACGCACGACCGTTTCTTTTTGGAGCGAGTGTGTAACGAAATCATAGAATTAGACAACGGAAAATTATACCAATACAAAGGCAACTATTCTTATTATTTAGAAAAAAAAGAAGAGCGCATTGCCTCTGAAAACGCGAGTGTTGACAAAGCTCAAAACTTGTTTGTGAAAGAATTGGAATGGATGCGCAGGCAGCCAAAAGCCCGTACAACCAAGTCGAAATCGCGTCAGGATGATTTTTACGTGATTAAGGAAAAAGCCCAAAGTCGCCGTCGCGAAAACAAAGTTGAACTCGAAATCAACATGGAGCGCATGGGTAGCAAAATTATTGAGTTGCACAAAATCTCAAAGAAATTTAAGGATCATGTGATTTTGGACAACTTTAGTTTTGATTTTCAAAGAGGCGAACGCATAGGGATTATTGGAAAAAACGGGACGGGAAAATCTACTTTTTTGAATGTACTTACAGGAACGCTACCTTTGGATAGCGGAAAAGTAATCGTGGGCGACACCATCAAAATTGGCTATTATACCCAATCCGGAATCAACCCAAAACCCAACCAAAGAGTTATTGATATTATCAAAGAATACGGTGAATTTATTCCGCTAAGTAAAGGACGAATGATTTCAGCTTCGCAATTGCTAGAACGTTTTCTATTTGATGCCAAAAAACAATACGATTTTGTAGAAAAATTAAGCGGTGGCGAATTGAAACGTTTGTATTTGTGTACCGTTTTGATTCAGAATCCAAATTTCTTAATTCTCGATGAACCTACCAACGATTTGGATATTGTAACCTTAAATGTATTAGAAAGTTTTCTTTTGGATTACCCTGGCTGTTTGATGGTCGTATCGCACGATCGCTATTTTATGGATAAGATTGTCGATAATTTATTTGTATTTAGAGGACAAGGCGAAATCGAAAACTTCCCAGGAAATTACTCAGATTTTAGAGCTTATGAGGACAGTGCTGATGTAGCCCAAAAAGAGGACAACAAAGCAGAAAAAAAAGAATGGAAACAAAATAATCCAACTGGAAATCTAACTTTTAACGAGCAAAAAGAATTTCAAAAAATAGAACGCGAAATCAAAGATTTAGAAATCGACAAATCCAAAATTGAACAGCTATTTACAGATGGAAAAGTTGCCGATGCAGATATCGAAAAAAAAGCCAAAGAACTAGAAAACATCATCATAAAAATTGAAAGCAAAGAAGAACGCTGGTTTGAACTTTCGGCCAAATTAGAAGGGTAATCAATTTTAAAAAAAAACCTTTCACTTTTTTTCAAAATGGCAATTTTATTAAATAGTGTTTTTACTATTTTCGCATGTATAAAAAACTCAATCACATCCATGAAACAACTTCTATCAACCTTATTAGCAATGACTCTTTTCATTTCTTGTTCTAAAGACAAAGAAATAATAACGGATTATACCGCCAAAAATGACCAAGAAATAAAAGATTATCTCGCCAAAAATAATTTGACCGCTCAAAAAAGTGATTCTGGCTTGTATTATATCATCAACGAACCCGGAACCGGAACACAGCCTACATCAACTTCAAATGTTACGGTGGTTTACAAAGGATATTTTACCAACGGAAACGTATTCGATCAGAGTAAAACAGAAGGCTTTTCATTTGGTCTCAATCAAGTAATCAAAGGATGGACAGAAGGCATTCCTTATTTTAAAACAGGCGGAAGTGGTGTGCTTTTAGTTCCCGCTCATTTGGGCTATGGAAGTTCTGATTATGGCCCAATTCCAGGAGGATCTGTCCTTATTTTTGATGTAAAATTAATTTCTGTAAATTAAGAATCGTCATTTTTAGGAGCAGTAACAAAAGGCTTTTTTTGCCAACAATGTCCCGCTATCCGTTACAATCTTTTGTAGAGACGGGTTTCAAACCCATCTCTACAAAAGGATTTCCACTACTATCGGGGCTAAAAAGAAACAATATACCTTTTTGGTTATATTTTCATTAACCACAAAAAAAAAGAATTACAAACAAAAAAAATCATTGTTGCATCCCAAAAAAAGAGGAGCATCACACCACTTTATCACCATGCTTTTTCAACTAAACTCTTTTTTGCAATTTCTATGGCAATCCAAGAACGAACACGGAGTACATTCGCCCTTTGTTTTTTCATTAGTTACGCAATGTTTTTATGACAAAAAAAAGAAACCAGAATACGCCCTTTTAAAAGCATATCGAAAAGAATTGCTAAAAAATAAAAACACCATTGCTGTGACTGATTTTGGAGCAGGTTCAAGAGTTTTCAAGTCAAACAAAAGGCAGATTTCAAGAATTGCTCAAACCGCTGGTATCTCGTCAAAACGAGCCGAATTATTATTCCGAATTACTCACTATTTCCAGCCAAAATCAATCTTGGAAATTGGCACTTCTTTAGGATTAGCCACTTCTGCTCTAGCTTTGGGAAATCCAAAAACCAAACTTACCACCCTAGAAGGCTGCCCAGAAACTTCGAAAATAGCCAAAGAGCAATTGCAAAAAAGTAAATTCGAGAATGTAACCACCATTACCACCCGGTTTGAATCGTTTTTTACCTCAGATCAACTCGATTCGAACTACGATTTCATCTACTTTGATGGAAATCATTCTAAGGAAGCAACATTACATTATTTCGAACATTTATTACCCACAATAAACAACGAAACCGTTTGGATTTTTGATGATATTCATTGGTCTTCAGCCATGGAGGAGGCTTGGGAAATTATAAAAAAACACCCTCAAGTACGCGTAACTATCGACACTTACCAGTGGGGTTTGGTTTTCTTCCGAAAAGAACAAGCCAAAGAGCATTTTGTAATTCGGATTTAAAGTTGTCCAAACGCATAAATAGTTTAAATTTGTTGTAACAATATCAGCCTTTTGCAGTCCTATGTGATGTTAACAAGGAAAACTATTTAAATTACAGACCAATAATGAGCAATCCACTTATCAAAATAACCAATATCAAACGAAATTTTTCATTGGGTAACGAAACGGTTTATGTATTAAAAGGAATTGATTTAGCAATAAATAAAGGCGAATATGTAGCCCTCATGGGACCTTCTGGTTCGGGAAAATCAACCTTAATGAATCTTTTGGGTTGCTTAGACACTCCAACTTCAGGTACTTATATTTTGAATGGAAAAGATGTAAGTAAAATGAAAGATGATGAATTGGCCGAAATCAGGAATAAAGAAATTGGTTTTGTTTTTCAAACCTTCAACCTTTTGCCAAGAACTACCGCACTAGACAATGTAGCTTTGCCCATGATTTATGCCGGTTATTCAAAATCGGATCGCGTGGCTCGAGCGACTGAAGTGCTACAACAAGTCAATCTAGCCGACCGAATGGATCATCAACCCAACCAATTATCCGGAGGACAACGTCAGCGTGTGGCGATTGCCAGAGCCCTTGTCAACAAACCCTCAATTATTTTGGCCGATGAGCCTACAGGAAACTTAGACAGTAAAACCTCTGTAGAAATCATGAAATTATTTGGAGACATTCATGCTAATGGAAATACCGTAATTTTGGTGACTCACGAAGAAGAAATTGCAGCTTATGCCAATAGAATAATCCGTTTGCGTGATGGATTAATAGAAACGGATACTACCAAATAGTATATTTATTGCATTGGCTAAACCAATAAACGATCCCGAAGCTTCGGGACGATTAAACGACTTAAAATGAAAGTATATACTAAAACTGGTGACTCAGGAACCACCGCCCTTTTTGGAGGAACTCGAGTACCAAAAGATCACGCACGCATTGAAAGTTATGGTACTGTAGATGAACTCAATTCCTATATTGGCTTGATTCGGGATCAAGAAATGGACAATCACTACAAAAACACACTCATCGAAGTTCAAGATCGATTGTTTACTATTGGAGCCCTATTGGCAACTCCACCAGAAAAAGAGGTGATGAAAAATGGAGAATTGCGATTGAAAAAACTAGGTATTGTCGCAGAGGATATTGAGTTTTTAGAAGTTGAAATTGATACCATGGAAGCACAATTACCACCCATGACTCATTTTGTATTACCCGGAGGCCACACTACTGTGTCATATTGTCATATTGCACGCTGTGTTTGCAGACGAGCAGAACGATTAGCGGTACATTTGAGTCACAATGAACCCGTTCCTCCTATTGCGATTCAGTACTTAAACCGACTTTCTGACTACCTTTTTGTGTTGGCACGAAAGTTGACTTTAGACCTAGAGGCGGAAGAAGTAAAATGGATACCTAGAAAGTAAATTTTTTCCTAAAAAAAACGTTCTTAACTTTACGTAAAAATAAATTACTTTTTACTTGTTTTATTCCGTAAAAAATTTATTTTTGCACAAATTAAATCGACATAATATGTATTGGACATTAGAATTAGCATCTTATTTAAGTGATGCCCCATGGCCTGCTAACAAAGACGAACTTATTGACTACGCTATTAGAGCAGGTGCTCCATTAGAAGTAGTAGAAAACCTTCAATCTATTGAAGATGAAGGCGAGATATATGAATCAATGGAAGAAATTTGGCCAGACTATCCTACGGACGAAGATTATCTTTGGAACGAGGATGAGTATTAAAAAGTAACCCAAGAAAAAGTCTCAAAAAGAGGCTTTTTTTTTGTTTTAAATAACACAAAATATAAAATAGAAATACAACTAAATCATGAGTTTCATAAACAGCATATTAAAAGTATTTGTAGGCGATAAATCTCAAAAAGACGTTAAAGCTTTACAGCCTTATTTAAGTAAAATAAAAACTTTTGAGAGTAGCTTGCAAGCCTTGTCACACGACGAATTAAGAGCAAAAACTACCTACTTTAAAGAGAAAATAAAACAAGCCAGAGCAGAGAAAGATACCAAAATCACTGCTTTAAAAGAAGAAGTAGAAACCATCTCTGATATCGACAAAAGAGAAGATATCTATATCGCAATCGATGCTTTAGAAAAAGAAGCTTATGATATTTCAGAAAAAACCTTAATGGACATTCTTCCAGAAGCTTTTGCAGTGGTTAAAGAAACCGCCAGACGTTTCAAAGAAAACAAAACCATTAGCGTTAATGCCTCTCCAAAAGACAGAGAATTATCAGCCACTAAAAGCTATATCAACATTGTGGGAGATACGGCTAATTGGGCTAATTCATGGAATGCTGCTGGTAAAGAAATCACCTGGGACATGATTCACTATGACGTTCAATTGATTGGCGGAATGGTATTGCACCAAGGAAAAATTTCCGAAATGCAAACGGGTGAAGGAAAAACATTAGTAGCTACCCTTCCATTATACTTAAATGCACTTACTGGAAACGGAGTACACTTAGTAACCGTAAATGATTACTTGGCTAAACGTGATAGTACTTGGAAAGCTCCTTTGTTCGAATTTCATGGTTTAACCGTAGATTGTATCGATAATCACCAACCGAATTCTGAGGAAAGAAAAAAAGCCTATGAAGCGGATATCACTTACGGAACCAACAACGAATTTGGTTTTGACTACCTAAGAGACAACATGGCACATTCGCCAGAAGATTTAGTGCAACGCAAACACAATTACGCCATTGTCGATGAGGTGGATTCTGTATTGATTGACGATGCTAGAACTCCTTTGATCATTTCTGGTCCTGTTCCTGAAGGTGATCGTCATGAGTTTAATGAATTGAAACCAAAAATTGAAAACTTAGTAAGTTTACAACGTCAATTGGCTAATGGATTTTTGGCGGAAGCTAAAAAATTAATTAAAGAAGGTAATACCAAAGAAGGTGGATTCAATTTATTGAGAGCCTACAGAAGTTTACCAAAGAACAAAGCATTGATTAAATTTTTGAGTGAAGAAGGTATCAAACAATTGCTTCAAAAAACCGAAAATCAATACATGCAAGACAACAATCGCGAAATGCATATTGTTGACGAAGCTTTATATTTTGTAATCGAAGAAAAAAACAATCAAGTAGAATTAACGGATAATGGAATCAAATTCCTTTCTGGCGATACAGATGCAGACTTTTTCGTTCTTCCAGACATTGGAACCGAAATTGCCGCTATCGAAAAGCAAAATTTAGATAAAGACACTGAAGCGGAAGCAAAAGAAAGATTATTCCAAGATTTTGGTGTAAAAAGCGAGCGTATTCATACTTTGACTCAGTTATTAAAAGCCTATTCTCTTTTTGAAAAAGATGTAGAATACGTGATCATGGACAATAAAATCCTTATTGTTGATGAACAAACAGGACGTATTATGGACGGCCGTCGATACTCTGACGGATTACATCAAGCCATTGAAGCCAAAGAAAATGTAAAAATTGAAGCAGCCACTCAAACTTTTGCTACTGTTACGTTGCAAAACTACTTTAGAATGTATAACAAACTAGGTGGTATGACAGGAACAGCTGTAACAGAAGCTGGTGAGTTATGGCAAATCTACAAATTGGATGTAGTTGAAATTCCTACCAATAGAGGAATGGCTAGAATTGACAAAGACGATTTGATTTACAAAACCACTCGTGAAAAATTCAATGCCGTTATCGAAGATGTTACCGAATTATCTAAAGCTGGAAGACCGGTATTAATTGGAACAACATCTGTAGAGATTTCAGAGTTATTGAGTAGAATGCTTAAAATGCGTGGTGTAACGCACAATGTATTGAATGCAAAAATGCACAAACAAGAGGCTCAAATTGTAGAAGAAGCTGGTAAACCAGGTGTGGTAACTATTGCTACCAATATGGCGGGTCGTGGAACGGATATCAAATTGACACCAGAAGTAAAAGCAGCTGGTGGATTGGCCATTATCGGTACGGAACGTCACGATTCACGTCGTGTGGACCGTCAGTTACGTGGTCGTGCAGGTCGTCAAGGAGACCCAGGAAGTTCTCAATTCTATGTTTCATTAGAAGACAATTTAATGCGTTTGTTTGGCTCTGAAAGAGTAGCCAAAGTTATGGATAGAATGGGCTTACAAGAAGGTGAAGTGATTCAACATTCTATGATGACTAAATCTATTGAACGTGCACAGAAAAAAGTAGAAGAAAACAACTTTGGGGTTCGTAAACGTTTGTTAGAATATGATGACGTAATGAATGCACAACGTGAAGTGGTGTACAAGCGTCGTCGTCATGCTTTACATGGAGAGCGTCTAAAACTAGACATCGCCAATATGCTGTATGATACTTGCGAATTGATTGTTACCAACAATAAATTAAGCAACGATTTCAAAAACTTCGAATTTGAATTGATTCGTTATTTCTCTATTACGTCACCAGTTAGCGAAAGTGATTTTGCCAAACTGAATGAAATGGAATTAACTGGAAAAGTATACAAAGCTACTTTGGATTTTTACACCGAAAAGACAGCAAGAAGTGCTAGAGAGGCCTTCCCTATTATCAAAAGTGTATATGAGGATCAAAACAACCAATTCGAACGTATTGTAGTTCCTTTCTCAGACGGAATTAAATCCTTGAATGTGGTAACCGATTTGAAAAAAGCTTACGATTCTAAAGGAACGCAATTGGTAGCTGATTTTGAGAAAAACATCACTTTAGCGATTGTTGACGAGGCTTGGAAAAAACATTTACGTAAAATGGACGAATTGAAACAATCGGTTCAATTGGCCGTTCATGAACAAAAAGACCCATTGCTTATTTACAAGTTAGAAGCCTTTAACTTATTCCGCTCTATGTTGGATAATGTGAATAAAGAAGTGATTTCATTCTTGTTTAAAGGTGACTTACCCGCACAAGAAAATCAAAGAATTCAAGAAGCTAAAGAATTGGAGCGTCCAAAAGAGGATTACCAATTAAATAAAGACGAAATCGAGAACAGCGAAAGTATCAATCGCGAGGCAGGACAAACACAAGCCCGTCAAGTGACTGAAACTATTGTTCGCGACCAGCCTAAAATTAATCGTAATGACACTGTCACTATTCAAGAAGTAGCTACAGGTAAAACAGAAACGATGAAATACAAAAAAGCTGAAAGCTTATTAGCAGCTGGAACTTGGGTTTTAGTACCCTAAATCCAATTTTATATAACAAAACAAAGGCTACCCAAAAGGTAGCCTTTGTTATTTTGGTAAAGGTAAAAAGTCAAATTCTAAATTCCAAATTCCAAGGCTAACAGCTAAAAGCCATAAGCCAAATGCTATTTTTTCTCCTCAAAATAACGTGCCTCGATGCGTTTGATGTCTTTGATGGATTTTCGTGCCCAATCGAGTCGTTTTTCGAGAATTTGAGCTTCGGTTAATTGCCAAGAAATGTCAGAATTGCGCAGTCGATTGGTTAGGTTTTGCAAAATAATTGCTGCAGATACAGAAATGTTTAAACTTTCAGTAAAACCAACCATGGGTATTTTGAGAAATCCATCAGCTTTTTGCATAATTTCTTCGGATAAACCTTCTTTTTCGGTACCAAAACAAAAAGCACTGGGTTTAGAAATATCAAAATGGTCTAACAAACAATCATCAGTATGTGGTGTGGTAGCGATGATTTGATAGCCTTTGTTTTTTAATGTATCAATACAATTTCCTACCGAATCAAAAGAGTTGATATCTACCCATTTTTGAGCGCCCATAGCAATTTCCTTGTCGATACTTTTGCCATAGCGCTGCTCAATTACGTTCAGGTTTTGTACACCAAAAACCTCACAACTACGCATTACCGCACTAGCATTGTGCATTTGAAATACGTCCTCAACTACCACTGTAAAGTGATTGGTTCTTTCTTGAAGTACTTTTATAAATTTTTCTTTTCGGTTATCGGTCAAAATATTTTCAAGAAAATGGAGATACTCTAAATCTATCATGTAACGTTTTTTTTTTGGCAAAAATAGGAAAAGTAATTAGTCCTTAGTGATTAGTAAATAGTATTTGGGTTTTGGAATTTGGAATCTAGAATTTGAGTTTTGGATTTTGAGTTTTGGATTTTGGAATTGGGAATTGAATGAAAAAATGATTTTATTTGAGTTGTTGTTTTTGCGTGAGGGATAGGAATAAACTACCGAAGTAGTATGGATAGCCCGACCACAGCTTCGCAAAGGGGCGCATAACACGCTTGCTGAATGCCCCTTTGTGAAGCTGTGGGCACGCCCAAATAATGGTAAACAAATTAATTTTCGACAAATGAAAAAGAAATTAGTAGTATTAACAGGAGCTGGAATAAGTGCTGAAAGCGGCATAAAAACCTTTAGAGATAGCGACGGATTGTGGGAAGGGCACGATGTAATGGAGGTGGCAACGCCAGAAGGATGGCGAAAAAATCCTGCTTTGGTTTTGGATTTTTACAATCAAAGAAGGAAGCAATTATTGGAGGTCAAGCCGAATTTGGCGCATCAGGTTTTGGTGGAACTGGAACTGGATTTTGAGGTTAATATTGTTACACAAAACGTAGATGATTTGCATGAACGCGCGGGAAGTCAACAGGTGTTGCATTTGCATGGTGAGTTGCTAAAAGTACGAAGTACACGAAATGAATCGTATGTTTTGGATTGGAGAGGTGATTTGCAACTGGGAGATTGTGATACGAACGGCAACCAGTTACGTCCGCATATTGTGTGGTTTGGCGAAGCGGTTCCTGCACTAGAAGCCGCGATTGATTTGTTTGAACAAGCGGATTATATCGCCATTATTGGCACTTCGTTGCAAGTGTATCCTGCGGCAGGATTGACGGATTTTGCACCAAAAAATGGTCCTATTTTTTATATTGATCCCAAAGCGACCACGATTTCGAATTTGAGAAATCAGCTGACTTGTATTGCTATGAAAGCTACTGAAGGAATTCTTGTTTTGCAACAAAAGTTATTGGAATTAGAGAAAAAAACTAAGTCTTGAAAACTGAATACTGAACACTTATGCTTATTTTTGTGCCTTTCGAACAAAAAACACAACAATGACTACTTTAAACGAATTGAATGCCATTTCTCCTATTGACGGAAGATATAGAAATAAAACAATTGCATTAGCGCCTTTTTTCTCAGAAGAAGCGTTGATTAAATACCGTGTTTTGGTTGAAATCGAGTATTTTATTGCCTTATGCGAACAACCTTTACCACAATTGACTGGAGTAAACCCAAGTGTATTTGAGAGTTTACGCAACATCTACAAGAACTTTAGTACCGAAGATGCGCTTTGGATTAAGGAAACTGAAAAAGTTACTAATCACGACGTAAAAGCGGTAGAATATTTTATAAAAGACGCTTTTGAAAAATTGGGTCTTTCGGCTCACAAAGAGTTTATTCATTTTGGATTGACTTCTCAAGACATCAACAACACGGCTATTCCGCTTTCGACAAAAGAAGCATTTGAAAAAGTGTATATGCCATCCTTGATTGGTTTAATCGCCAAATTGAAAGAGTTAAGTCAAGAATGGGCTCACGTTCCTATGTTGGCTCGTACGCACGGACAGCCTGCCTCTCCTACTCGTTTAGGAAAAGAACTTGGGGTTTTCGTAGAGCGTTTAGAAGAGCAAATGCGTTTGTTGTTCAATATTCCTTTTGCGGCTAAATTTGGTGGTGCTACAGGTAATTACAATGCACACCACGTTGCCTATCCACAAATTGACTGGAGACAATTTGGTAAAAAATTCGTGGAAGATATTCTGGGATTACACCACTCTTTTCCAACGACTCAAATTGAACATTACGACCATTTTGCTGCATTTTTCGATGCTTTAAAAAGAATCAACACCATCATCATCGATTTGGATCGTGATATTTGGACATATGTTTCGATGGAGTATTTCAAACAAAAAATCAAAGCAGGCGAAATTGGTTCTTCGGCTATGCCACATAAAGTAAACCCTATTGATTTTGAAAACTCAGAAGGAAATTTAGGGATTGCCAATGCGATTTTTGAGCATTTGTCTGCCAAATTACCATTGTCAAGACTACAACGTGATTTAACCGACAGTACAGTTTTGAGAAATATTGGTGTACCCATGGGGCATACACTTATTGCTTTTGAAGCGACTTTGAAAGGATTGAACAAATTGCTATTGAACGAAAATAAATTCCACGAAGATTTAGAAAATAATTGGGCGGTAGTTGCAGAAGCTATTCAAACGATTTTACGTCGCGAAGCCTATCCAAATCCTTATGAAGCACTAAAAGGTTTGACTAGAACGAACGAGGCAATCACTAAAGCTTCTATGCATGCATTTATTGCTACGTTAGAAGTTTCTGAGACTATAAAAGCAGAATTACTTCAAATTACACCAAGTAATTTTATTGGGATTTAATCGACCAAAAAAATATTTACCTAAAAAAGCTGTCCTAACCGATAGCTTTTTTTTGTTCTTCGTTTTTGTTATCAATCTAATACGTGATTTGAAAAACGATTTTTGTAAATTAGCCAAAACCGAAATTTATACTCTTCAAAATAAAAAATAATGAGTGCAGTTATTGCCGCATCAACCCATCTAGAACCGTTAATAACCGATTTGGGCTTAATACTTATGACAGCAGGAATTGCTGTATTACTGTTCAAAAAACTAAAGCAACCTTTGGTTTTAGGTTATTTGATTGCTGGATTTTTGGCAGGAAATAATTTTGACTTTTTCCCATCTGTTCAGGACAGTAAAAGTGTTGAAGTATGGGCAGAGATTGGTATTATCTTTTTACTATTCAGTTTAGGTTTAGAATTCAGTTTCAAAAAATTGATTAAAGTTGGCGGAACGGCATCGATTACGGCACTAACTCAAATTGGCTTTATGATTTATGTTGGCTTTATACTAGGAAATCTAATGGGTTGGTCAAAAATGGACGCGCTATTTTTGGGAGTAATATTATCTATTTCTTCCACTACGATAATCTTGAAAAGCTTTGACGAAATGGGCATAAAAGTGAAACGTTTTGCAGGAAATGTTGTAGGTGTTTTGATCGTGCAAGATGTGGTTGCCGTTTTGTTAATGGTTTTATTATCAACAATAGCAGTTAGTGAGCATTTTTCAGGAAGTGAATTGATTCAGTCTATATTGAAATTAGTATTCTTTTTGGTCCTATGGTTTTTAAGTGGTATTTTTATCATTCCCACTATATTAAAAAAAGCCAAACATTTATTGACTGATGAGATGTTACTTATCATTGCCATTGCTCTTTGCTTAATGATGGTTATTTTAGCCTCAAATGTTGGATTTTCACCAGCTCTAGGAGCATTTATAATGGGATCTATTATTGCCGAAACCACCCAAGCTGAGCATATAGAACATTTAGTAAAACCGGTGAAGGATCTTTTTGGTGCTGTATTTTTTGTATCCGTTGGAATGCTTATCGATCCGAAGGCACTTTCGGAGCACGCCATTCCTGTTTTTATTTTGTCGGTTGTGACAATTTTAGGACAATCTATTAGTTCCACTATTGGCTCTCTTTTATCAGGACAACCCCTAAAAGAGTCGGTGCAAACTGGGATGAGTTTATCTCAAATAGGCGAATTCTCATTCATCATAGCTACTTTAGGAATCACCTTGCAAGTCACGAGTTCTTTTCTTTATCCAATTGTGGTCGCCGTATCTGCAATTACTACGTTTACGACTCCCTATATGATAAAATTATCTGGCCCTTTTTCTGATTATTTGAGTCGTAAATTGCCCCGACGATGGCTCAAGAAAATTGAACGTTACAGTGCTAGTACACAGGCTATAAAAACCGTGAGTAACTGGAAAAAAGTTATTAATACTTATTTAACCCAAATTACAATTCATTCCATAGTTATCATTGCTATCATATTACTTTCCTCATCCATTATTTTACCTATGGTAGATACATTCCCATTTGGATCAATTTTGGGAGCTCTTATAACGTTTATTTTTCTGTCTCCATTTATTTGGGCCTTGTCCTTTAGACGGATAGCGACAACAGAAGTGGCTATTTTATTAGAAGACAGAAAATCTAAAGGTCCGTTGGCTATGTTATTTTTAATCCGTATTCTCCTAGCCTTAATCTATATCGGTTTTTTATTAAATATATTCTTTTCTCCAAATATTGCATTGATTGCCTTAGTCTTAGCAATTATTTTTTATTTTTTGTTTCAAAATAAATTAAATAGGCAATATCATAAAATTGAAAATCATTTTTTATCCAATCTAAATGAAAGAGAATTAAGTAAAATCAAAAGAAGTAGAAGTGATTTATCGCCTTGGGATGGACACATGGCTGTCTTTGAGATTTCCGCAACGTCTAATATTACTGGTGAAACTTTGAAAAATTTACAACTAAGAGAGCAACTAGGCATTAATATCGCTTCGATCAAAAGGGGTGAAATTACCATTCATATTCCTGATGCTAACGAACGTATTTTTCCTGGAGATGAAGTATTCGTTATTGGTACTGATGCACAGGTACAAGAATTCAAAAAATATTTAGACCAACATGAAATTGAAGCTTCACCAGAAGTGAGAGAACCTGATATTGTACTCAGACAAATCGAATTGAAAAATCATGCTTTTATTGGTAAAAGTATTAAAGAGTCTAAACTTAGGGAAAAAACAAAAGGCCTCGTAGTGGGTATTGAAAAAAGAGGACAACGATTCATGAATCCAGAGTCGAATGTATTGCTCGAAAAAAATGATGTTTTGTGGATTGTAGGCGATAAGAAATTATTGGCCGATTTGGTGCATGAATAAAAAAAAGTGCAAAATCGAAATTTTGCACTTTTTTTATAATCAACTATATTTTATTACCTAGAATAATTAGGCGCTTCTTTTGTAATCGTTACATTGTGTGGATGGCTTTCGTTAATTCCACTAGCTGTGATTCTAACAAAACGACCAGTTTCTTTTAAAGTTGGAATGTCTTTTGCCCCACAATACCCCATACCAGCACGAAGTCCACCGATAAATTGTTGCATGCTTTCGTTTAACTCTCCTTTATAAGGCACACGTCCCACAATTCCCTCTGGCACCAATTTCTTCACATCGTCTTCTACGTCTTGGAAATAACGATCTTTCGATCCTTCTTGCATGGCTTCAACAGAACCCATTCCTCTATATGATTTGAATTTTCTTCCTTCAAAAATAATCGTTTCTCCAGGAGATTCTTTAGTACCTGCTAATAATGAACCTAGCATCACACAATCCGCTCCTGCAGCAATGGCTTTAGGAATATCTCCTGTGTAACGAATTCCACCATCAGCAATAACTGGAACACCAGAACCTTTGATAGCAGCTGCTACTTCAAGCACTGCAGAAAACTGAGGAAAACCAACACCCGCTACGATACGAGTGGTACAAATTGATCCTGGGCCAATTCCTACTTTTACACCATCTGCCCCATTCTCTACCAAATATTGAGCTGCTTCAGGTGTAGCAATATTTCCAACAATAACATCAATTTGTGGGAATTTAGATTTTACTTCTTTTAATACATTAACTACGCCTTGTGTATGTCCGTGAGCCGTATCAATAATAATAGCGTCTACTCCTGCGTGAACTAAAGCCTCGGCTCTTTGCACTGCATCTCCTGTAACACCAATGGCTGCCGCTACACGCAAACGACCATAAACATCCTTATTAGCAATTGGTTTTTGGGTTAACTTAGTAATATCTCTAAAAGTAATCAAACCAACCAATTCGTATTTATCATTTACAACAGGTAACTTTTCGATTTTATGCCCTTGCAAAACTACCTCAGCTTGTTCTAAAGAAGTTCCTTCAGCAACAGTAATCAAATTATCTTTAGTCATTACTTCAATGATAGCTCTTGCCGTATTTTTTTCAAAACGCAAGTCTCTATTGGTCACAATTCCTTTTAATATTTTGTTTTCATCAACGATTGGAATACCTCCAATTCCGTATTCTTTCATCGCCATTTTAGCATCGGCAACCGTAGAAGTCAACGGCAAAGTTACAGGATCAATAATCATCCCTGATTCGGCTCTTTTCACTTTACGCACTTTAGCTGCTTGCTGCTCAATTGTCATATTCTTGTGCAACACTCCAATACCTCCTTCTTGAGCCATTGCAATAGCCATCGCGCTTTCCGTTACAGTATCCATAGCTGCGGATACAATTGGAACGTTTAGAGTTATGTTTCTTGAAAACTTAGATTGGATACTCACTTCGCGTGGAAGAACGCTAGAGTAATTAGGAACTAATAATACATCATCGTAAGTTAAACCTTCGCCGATAATCTTGGAATTGTGTGCTTTCATGGTGCAATTTCTAGTTGAATTGCGTGCAAATATAGACAATCTTAAGCAAAAAAACACCTAAACTTTACATTAATTGACTAAATTGCAGAAATTACAACATTTGCTACTAGTAATTCACCAGACAAAAATCCAACAAAAACGTAGATCATCATGTCTGAATCCAATACAACCTCTATTCAAGGGCTTTCTACTGAAGAAGTAATCACCTCTAGAACAAAAAACGGCGCCAATTCAACCGAACATCAACAAAAAAACAACTTTTTACACTCGTTTCTCGAATTGTTCAAAGAGCCCATGTTTTTATTATTGATCACGGCAACAAGTGTTTATTTTATAACAGCAGATTTCAATAATGGTATTTTTATGCTTTTGGCTATTATTATGGTCGTATCGATTTCTTTGTATCAAGAATCAAAAAGTAGAAATGCCATTGAAGCGTTATCTAAATTAACACAACCCAAAAGCAAAGTCATTCGGAATGGTGCTGTTGTTGAAATTCCGAGTGAAGAAATTGTTTTGGGCGACTTTATACAAACAGAAGAAGGTACTTTTGTTCCCGCCGATGCAATCATCATCCAATCCAATGACTTTTCGGTTAATGAATCCATAGTAACTGGCGAATCTTTAGCTGTTTTTAAAAGTGCCCAAGACAAACAAGTGTATCAAGGAACTGTAGTCGCAAGCGGATTAGCTATTTGCCAAGTTACTGCCATTGGAAGTCAAACGCAATTGGGCAAAATTGGAAAAAGCCTAAACAGCATCGCCGAAGAAAAAACACCATTACAAATTCAAATCAGCAATTTTGTCACATACATTTCTTTGATTGGTTTGGTGGCTTTTATCATTGTCTGGGGAATTAATTATTGGAATTCTAAACTAATTTTAGACAGTTTACTTAAAGCATTAACCCTCGCTATGAGTATTATTCCCGAAGAAATTCCGGTAGCTTTTACCACTTTTATGGCACTGGGTGCTTGGCGATTACTCCGGATGGGAATTATTGTAAAGCAGACTAAAACAGTAGAAACCTTAGGAAGTGCCACCGTAATCTGTACCGACAAAACAGGCACCATCACCGAAAACAAAATGAGTCTTGCGGAATGGTTTACTCTGGATGCTATCACGGTTACGGCAAGCCATACCAATTTAAACCCTAAAGAACAAGAACTTATCAAGGCTGCCATGTGGGCAAGTGAGCCCATCCCTTTTGATACTATGGAAATAGCATTGCATGAAGCCTACACAAACTCCACAGCAACAGACGAGCGTCCTCTCTATAAAATGATTCACGAATATCCTTTGAGTGGCAAACCACCCATGATGACACATCTATTCGAAAACAATGAAGGAGTACGAATTATTGCAGCCAAAGGAGCTCCAGAGGCTATAATTGCCTGTTCAAAACTATCTGAAACTGAAAAAGAAAAAATCAACACAGCTTTTCTTGCTATGACAAAAAAGGGATTTCGTGTATTGGGCGTTGGAACTGCTGATTTTAACGGAACCAATTTCCCTAAAACACAACAAGAATTCGAATTAAATTTCAAAGGGCTAGTTGCCTTTTATGACCCTCCAAAAAAGAACATCAAAGCTGTTTTAGAAACTTTTTATAAAGCTGGAATTGCCGTAAAAATAATTACAGGCGATAATGCCGAAACCACCGCAACAATTGCTCAACTAATAGGTTTTAAAAACCCTGAAAAAATACTCAATGGAGACGAATTAATGACCATGAGTCACGCAACATTGAAAGAAAAAGTAATGGAAACTACTATTTTTACTAGAATGTTTCCAGAGGCTAAACTCAAAATCATTCAAGCGCTAAAAGACAATAATCAGATTGTAGCTATGACTGGGGATGGCGTAAACGATGGCCCCGCGCTAAAATCAGCGCACATCGGAATTGCTATGGGCAAAAAAGGAACAGAAATTGCCAAACAAGCCGCGAATTTAATATTGGTTGACGATGATTTTTCTAAAATGACAGACGCCATTGGTATGGGAAGAAAAATCTATATGAATCTTAAGAAAGCCATTCGCTACATTATCTCTATTCATATTCCCATCATTTTAATTGTGATTATTCCATTAGCTTTAGGTTGGATGTATCCCAATATATTTTCACCAATTCATATTATCTTCTTAGAAATGATTATGGGTCCCACCTGCTCTATCATTTATGAAAATGAACCGATGGAAGACAACCTCATGACACAAAAATCAAGGCCATTGAGTACTACTTTTTTCAGTTGGAAAGAAATCACTATTAGCCTCATCCAAGGACTTTGGATTACCGCAGGATTATTGGTTGTTTACCAATTTGCTATAGCCAATCAGTATAGTGAAAGTAGCACCCGAACTATGGTATTTTTGACCTTGATTCTCTCGAATATATTCTTGACACTAGTCAATCGCTCTTTTTATTATTCGGTTTTAACCACTTGGAAATACAAGAATAACCTTGTCGTAGTCATAATTGGAATCACACTTTTCATCACCGCATTACTACTTTTTATTCCACCATTATCTAAATTTTTCTTATTCGAAAAAATCACTTTACTTCAAATAGGATGGTGTACTCTAGTAGCTGTAATTGCAGTTTTTTGGATTGAAATTTATAAATTCTTCAAAAGAAGAAAGAGCTAAAAAGTTTAAATTTCAAGAATAAAAAAATCCCAAATTCCAATTACGAATTGAAATTTGGGATTTACTATTTAGGATTCAGAATTGGCTTCGGAAATTGGAATTTGGATTTTGGATTTTGTTTATTCCATTATTATTCTCCTTCTTTTTTCTCAGCAAAAATCAGATTAAGTCCTAGCTGAAAAGAGGCACTTTGCGCCTTGGAAACATCTTTAAGTGCTAATAAATTATCGGCCATGAAATATAAATTAACAGGGCCCATTTGGGTCGATAAACCTAATCCAATGTTCTTACTCGAAAAGGAATCTACGGTGTAGGTAGCTTTGGCTTCTAACCCAGTGAAAATTTTCTTTCTATAAAAAGCCGTCAACGCCATCATTGGAAGGCGCGGGGTAGACATAGCAAAATATTGCAATCCAACAGAATTATTGTAGGTTGCTGTTCCATCACCGGATTTACAATTACAACTTTCTTCTTCGGTTTGCCCGAAAGAATATTGTGCAGAAGCATTGATTTTTATTGGTCTCCAAGACGTATAACTTCCGTAAAGCGTATCTCTAGGAAAAGCATCATTAAACTCTTCCGTAACATTATTACCACCAGTGCCAGAGAAAAAATCAGGAAGAATTCCTTGATAGTTATAAATCCCTTTGGCAGTGTAGCTTTCCACTTCTTTTGTATGACGAATAAAACCTACATCAAGAACACTAGCTGTAATTTGAATGTCTTTTTGAGGATAATACGTCAGTCCTGCATCAAAACCTAAACCTAAATTACCTCCTAAAAATGCTCGTTTTTGGATGTCTTTGGCCACATCAGAATCATCTCCTTTGTCATCATATTTTGCGATCCCAGAGGTATTTAAAAGCATATCAGCCGATATGACTTGTTCATACATATTGCTTCCTGCTGAAGGAATGGTGTACAAATAGCCTGAATTTTTGGTTGACCGTGCATCGAAAATACTAGAATAAATCTTTCCTCGCACTCCTACAGTTAATTTTGGATTGATTTTTTTATTGTACCCCACATGAAAAACACTCAACATTTCGGCACGAGCACTCAGATCACTTAGATTAAAATATTTCCCTAAATAGTTTTGATTTCCATCTAATGCCAAAATCGCTAAATCCTTCGGAACATAACTCAACACATCAAATTCTTCATACATTCCAAAAGAAATATAAGCGGTATTATTCCAATCCCCTACTTTAAACCCTCCTTGAAAAACCTCTAATTGCTGATTGATACTAACTCTGTCATTTCGTGAAGTTGAAAAAATAACATTACGCAATTTGGTATTAAAATTTACGCCATTATCTGCAAACAAATCATATGCTGAGAAACCAGTCGAGCCGACATTAGCCGAAATCCCAGACAACAAAGGAACACCAGCGAACCATTTATACGATACATCAGCCCCAGGATTTAAAGATAAGGATTGTGGAATTGCCTTAAAATTATATAAAACGGCTTTATTTTGAGCCATGAGAACACTCCCTAAAAAAAGCAGTACTATTGTAGTTATTTTTCTCATTTAATATCAAAATAAGCAGTTACACTTGAACGCAATTTCAAATTACCAACACTACTTGAGGTTAATGGTGGCCCGGGTAGTAGCGCAACAATAAAAGCGATTTTCTTAGTTTGCTTCAATGCATCTAGATTTGCACCTACAAAAGTTTGATTTTTAGTCGTGATATTAGTAGCTCCAGCATAAGCAGGTACATTAATTGGAATTGAAAATAGAGGTGCATTAGAATTATCGAGAAAAATAAGCTGTAAAATAAAAGCTCTATTTATTGTATTATCTACTTCAAAAAGCAAATCAGCTTTACTCAAATTATCTTTTAAAAAACTACCATCAAAAACACCAACATCTGGTGTATCAATCGAAATGGTTTGTTCTGTTCCGTTATTTACAAGCTTATTGGCTCCAACATCAAAACTTGATAAATTAGCTACAACTACAGGTTGCAATTCTAAGTCATCTACTTGATCAAAATCGAGATCACTACTGCACGACAAAGAAAACAACAATACAAAAAATCCGAGTAGGGTTTGGGTTACTTTCATCATTTTTTATTTTTTTATTACTAATTAAAACGAATAGAAAATTACTTTAGTACTTCATCAATGAAACTCACCAAACAATTTTGAAGCCTCATTGTAGGCGCTTTCAAAACTCATCGCACTCAAATTAGTGCTTTCTTTTTGGGCTGTAAAGTAAGACAGCAACTTTTCGGTAGGCATATTTCCGGTTAAGCGATCAGTAGCCATTGGGCATCCGCCAAAACCCTGAATCGCTCCATCAAATCGACGGCAACCAGCATGATAAGCAGCATCTATTTTTTCAAACCATTTATCTGGAGTGGTATGCAAATGAGCTCCAAATTCTATTGCTGGGTACTTCGGAATTAAATTAGAGAACAAATGTGTAATAACTTCAGGTGTTGAAGTTCCAACCGTATCAGACAAGGAGAGAATCTTCACTCCCATTTGTGCCAATCGCTCGGTCCATTCGCCCACAATTTCTTCATTCCATGGATCACCATAAGGATTTCCAAAACCCATAGAAAGATAAGCAATTACTTCTTTCTTTTTCTGATCTGCAATTTCGAGAATTTCTTGTAAGGTAACCAAAGATTCTGCAATGGTTTTGTGTGTGTTTCGCATTTGAAAATTCTCGGATATGGAAAAGGGGAAACCCAAATATTGAATCGGCTGATGAGAAGCAGCATCTTTGGCGCCTTGTACGTTAGCGATTATGGCTAATAGTTTGCTCTCTGTTTTCGATAAATCCAGTTGTTCTAAAACCGCAGCCGTATCCTGCATTTGTGGAATTGCCTTTGGAGAAACAAAACTTCCAAAATCGATACTATCAAAACCTACTCGTAATAATGCTTGAATATACGATACTTTTCTAGCAGTAGGAATAAATGTTTTTATTCCTTGCATCGCATCACGGGGGCATTCGATAATTTTTATTGGCTCCATATATTCAAAGATAGAAAAAGGAATTAAATACAAAGCTGAAAAGTAAGAAAGTAATTAGTGAATGGTGATTAGTCGTTAGTCGTTAGCTAAAAACTTAAGGGCCGACCAAAAAACACAACAGATTCTATTGGTTTTATCAAAATCTATCCAAAAAACCACTATTTCTTTTGCTTTAAAATTGCTTTATTAATTGCTTTTACCAAGGCAGGACCTTCATAAATAAAACCAGTATACAATTGAATCAAACTGGCGCCTGCAGCTAATTTTTCGAGTGCATCTTCGGCGGAATGGATGCCTCCCACACCAATGATTGGGAAGGCGCGATTGCTTTTTTCAGACAAAAATCGAATCACCTCTGTAGAACGATTCGTCAACGGTTTACCTGACAAGCCTCCCGTTTCTTCTTTGGCTTCAGATAAAAGTCCTTCACGAGAAAGTGTAGTATTCGTTGCAATTAAACCAGCGATTTTAGTTGTTGCCATAATATCAATGATGTCTAATAACTGCTCATCTGTTAAGTCAGGTGCAATTTTTAGTAAAATCGGTTTAGGGCTAATTTTAGCTATGTTTTTATTTTGAAGTGTTTGTAGCAATTGAGTCAACGGTTCTTTATCCTGTAATGCTCTTAAATTTGGAGTATTAGGCGAACTTACATTGACCACAAAATAGTCGACATAATCGTATAAAGCATCAAAACAAATTTCATAATCCGAAGTAGCTTCTTCGTTGGGTGTCACTTTATTTTTACCAATATTACCTCCAATAAGCACATTGGTATTCGACTTTAAACGTTCTACTGCTTCTAGAACACCTCCGTTATTAAATCCCATTCGATTAATAATGGCTTGATCTGCTTTCAATCGGAATAAGCGTTTTTTAGGATTTCCTTCTTGCCCTTTTGGTGTTAAAGTACCTATTTCAATAAAGCCAAAACCAAAATTCGAAAGCTCTTTATAAAGAGTAGCGTTTTTGTCAAAACCTGCTGCCAAACCTACTGGATTTTTGAACTTTAAACCAAAAACTTCGGTCTCTAAACGCTTGTCTTTTACTTCATAAAGTGCTCTAAAAATTGAAGCAAATCCAGGAATTTTAGAAACTATTCTAATTAAGGAGAAGGTAAAATAATGCACTTTTTCAGGATCAAAACAAAAAAGTATCGGGCGAATCAATAATTTATACATAGAGGTAAGTTGTGTAGGACAAAAGTAAAGAAATGATTTCAAAAACGAGCAAAAAAGTAACACTGAAGCCTCTCATATAGTCAAAAAAAAAGGCTTAAAATGTATATCTTTGTTCAAAAAATAATACCATGCAACACATTATTGATCGTTTTATAAGTTATGTAACTGTTGACACCGAATCTGATCCAAATTCTGACACCACTCCTAGTAGTTCCAAACAATGGGATCTTGCTCATAAACTAGTCGAGGAACTCCAACAAATTGGGCTACAAGATGTGACCATTGATGACAAAGCCTACATCATGGCTACTTTGCCAAGTAACATTGACAAAAAAGTGCCAACCATTGGTTTTATTGCTCATTTTGATACCACTCCAGATTTTACAGGCGCCAATGTAAAACCTCAAATTGTACCCAATTACGACGGAAAAGATGTCGTACTCAACGAAACACAAAACATTGTGCTTTCGCCAAAATATTTCAAAGATTTATTACAATACAAAGGGCAAACTTTAATTACCACAGATGGAACTACGCTTCTTGGTGCCGATGATAAAGCCGGAATCACTGAGATTGTTACCGCCATGGAATTTTTGATTCAAAATCCAGTTATCCAACACGGAACCATTAAAGTTGGTTTTACTCCCGACGAAGAAATTGGTCGTGGCGCTCATCATTTTGACGTAGAAAAATTTGGAGCGGATTGGGCTTACACAATGGACGGAAGCCAAGTTGGCGAATTAGAATATGAAAACTTTAATGCCGCAGGAGCTAAAATTACCTTCAAAGGAAAAAGTGTGCATCCGGGTTATGCAAAGGGAAAAATGATCAATTCGATGCTTATCGCCAATGATTTTATTTCGGCTTTGCCAAAAGGAGAAACGCCACAAGAAACCAGAGGATATGAAGGTTTTTTTCATGTGCATCATTTAAAAGGTAGCATAGAAGAAACCGTTTTGGAACTCATCATTAGAGATCATTCTAAGACTAAATTTGAAAAAAGAAAAGAATTGATTGAAAAAATGGTTCAAAAAATCAACAAAAAGTTTGCAAAACAATTTGGTGAACCCATAGCCATCGCTGAAATCAAAGATCAATACTACAACATGAAGGAGAAAGTGTTGCCTGTAAAACACATCGTAGATATTGCAGAAGAAGCAATGAAGCAAGTCGGAGTAAAACCGATTATCAAACCTATTCGTGGAGGAACCGATGGCTGTCAATTATCCTACAAAGGATTGCCTTGCCCAAATATTTTTGCAGGAGGGCATAATTTTCATGGTAAATACGAATATGTTCCCGTAGAAAGTATGCAAAAAGCGGTAGATGTAATTGTAAAAATTGCTCAACTTACTGCAAGTACTGATTTTGATGCACCAAAATTAAGTCCTAAGCGTAAAAAATAATTTTTTTTTTTGCATTTCTTAAAATCCAAGTTCTTCATATGCAAGGGCTTGGATGTTTTTTTATGCAATAAATTTTACACTTTCAGAATACTTTCGGGATAACTTATTCTTTTCTTTGACAAAAGAAACAATACATACAAGTTTGAATAATTTTAGAACATACAAAATCTAACTAAAAATTGATGAAGAAAATTTTAATGATCGAAGATGATCTATCAATAGTTGAATTAGTAGCTATTCATTTAAAGGATATTTATTGTGAACTAACAAAAGCTCATACTGGAAGCAGTGGTTTACATTTAGCCACAAACAACAAGTATGATATGATTATTCTTGACGTCATGTTGCCTGAAATAGATGGCATTGAAATATGTAGACGTTTAAGGGCAGATAAGATTTTTACTCCAATCTTAATGCTTACAGCTCGTAGTGAAGAAATTGATAAAATAATTGGACTTGAAACTGGAGCTGATGATTACTTAACGAAACCTTTTAGCATTCGCGAATTCATTGCTCGCGTCAAAGCCATTTTAAGGAGAACTGAGATAGACTATTCTAATAAAGAAATAATAGAAGAGATTCATAACTGCGGTTCTTTGATGATTGACCCATTAAAAAGGAAAGTGACTAATAATAATGTCAAAATTGAACTTACGCCAAAAGAGTTTGATTTATTGTATTTGTTTATGTCCAATCCTGGAAAAAGCTTTTCTAGAGAAAATCTATTAAATTTAGTTTGGGGATATGAATTTACAGGTTATGAACACACCGTTAACTCCCACATAAACAGACTTAGAACTAAAATTGAACCCGATGTAACGCAACCAATATACATACTAACCACATGGGGAGTAGGCTATACATTTACAGACGAAATAAAATAAAATAAAAGCAACGGCATTACTAAAAATCAACTTATTTATAGATTTATGAAAAAAACACCTTTTACAAGTCTCTTTTGGAAAATATCAACAGTGTTTTTTATCCTACTTGTAGGTATCGGACTGATGTATACTTATTTAAGTTATGATTTTTCGAAAAAATATCTTGATGAAGTAAACCAATTAATAAATCACGATACCGCCAAAAATATAGTAGAAAACTCTACTCCTTTTTATGATGGAAAAGTAATAAAACCTGCTTTAGAAGAAATGTTTCATCATGTTCGAGCCATAAATCCGAACCTAGAAGTCTATTTGGTAGACCCAAAAGGAACTATTATTGCTTGGTATCCGCCTGAAAGAAACATTGCTCTAAAAAAAATAAATCTAAACCCAGTGCTGAATTTCATAGACAACAAAAGCAATGAAAGCATCAAAGGTGACGATCCATTAAATCCTGCTCAACAAAAAGTATTTTCAGCTTCTCCTTTGAAAATGAACAATATGTTGTATGCTTATATTTATGTGGTCTTGAATGGAGAAAAAGAAGCTGCCGTTTCTCAATCCCTTTTTAGTAGTTATTTGTTAAAACTTAGCGGGAGAACAATGGCGATAACACTAGTTTTTGCATTTATCATTGGCTTAGTTGTTATCCGTATCATAACTAATAATTATGCAAAAATACTTATTGTTATGCATCAATTTCGAGAGGGAGATTTAAAAGCTAGAGTAGTTTGCAAATCAATGGGAGACGAACAACAACTTGGTGATATGTTCAACGAAATGGCCGATATTCTAACATCAAATATCGACAAACTCAATGAAGTTGAAGACCTTAGAAGAGAACTGATCGCCAATGTTTCTCATGATTTAAGAACCCCAATTGCCATCATTCGAGGGTATATAGAAACACTTCAAATGAAGGAAGACATCATTACTTCCGAAGAAAGAAAACAATATATAAAAACCGTCAAGGACACAGCCGAAAAACTAGAACGTTTGGTCAACGAATTGTTTGAACTTTCAAAATTAGAAGCAAATCAAGTATTAGCAAAAAAAGAACCCTTTATTATCAGTGAACTAGTAAGCGATTTAAGTAATAAATACAAGTTTATAGCTGAAACCAAAAACATATCAATTACAACAAATTTATCAAAAGAATTAACCCCCGTATACGCAGACATATCGCTGATAGAAAGAGTATTACAAAACCTAATAGACAATGCGCTAAAATTTACTCCTAACGGCGGCAAAATTGAAGTAAAACAAAAAAGAGTGCTGACAATACAATAGAAATCTCAGTTTCAGATAATGGAATTGGGATAAGTGAAAACGATCGCGACAAAATATTTGCTAGGTATTATAAAGCAAGCAATTTTATTGATTTAAAAAACAGTACCGGTCTCGGGTTAGCTATCGCAAAAAAAATACTTGACCTGCATCAATCCAATTTAGTCCTAACGAGTACTGAAAATGCTGGAAGCACCTTTATGTTTAATTTAAAAACTATTTAACCTTAAAACAAAAAAGTTATGAAAAATTCAAAAGTAATTGTAGTAAATCAATTAATGAGAAGTATCTCAATTGTATCCTTTGTAGTGCTTGTAGTACTTACAATGGTATCGTGTTCTGGTGACGAATCTGATTCTAGTACTACACCAACCACTTCTCCTGTTAGCACAGGGACTAAAGCACCTGATTTTAGTCTAAATTCATCAGATGGAAAGCAAGTAAAACTTTCAGATTATAGTGGTAAAGTAGTCGTGCTTTTCTTTTTTGGTAACACTTGCCCATCTTGTAAAGCTGCAGCACCGTCTATCGAGTCAAAACTTGCAACTCCATATGCAACTAATTCTAATTATCAAATCATTGGATTGGATCAATGGGATGGCAATTTAGCTTCTGTACAATCTTTTAAATCAACGACTGGGGTTAGTTTTCCATTATTGTTAACCGGTTCATCAGTTGCTGCAAATTACAAAACCACCTATGACCGTTTGGTCGTAATTGACAAAACAGGAAACATTGCATTTACAGGTACAAAAGGCGCAGCTTCTGATGCAGATGCTGTAAAAGCTACAGTAGATCAACTTTTAAAATAAAAGTTTCGTTTCAAAACCAAAAGATAATTCCTAAAGAAAGCCTATGAAATCTTTATTTTCAATTTTTATTTTTATTGTATCTGCTACAATAAATGCTCAAAAAGTCAATGATTTTAGACTTCCTGATAGTCAAAATAAAAACACTACATTTTCTGAACTAAAAGGGGAAAAGCTAACTGTTATTGATTTTTGGGCAACTTGGTGCAAACCTTGTATCAAAGCCATTCCAGAACTCAATAAAATATATGAGAAGTTCAAAGAGCAAGGTGTTTCATTTATTAGCATCAATTGTGATGGTCCGAGAAGTATTGCAAAAGCGGTCCCAATGAGTAACTCGCTAAAAATTGCATATCCTGTATTGTTAGACATTAATGCTGATGTAAAAAACCAACTTAATTTAGCTGCATTTCCAACTTTAATTATTGTAAATGCTGCTGGTAAACTGGTATTTGTTCACGAAGGTTATGCTGATGGATACAACGAAGAAATAACCAAAGCTATAGAAGAAAACCTTAAAGAATTGTAATATGACACTCCGTAAAAAGCTTTTTCTTGTTTTTTTTGTAAGTTCATCTTATATCTCTTTTGGCCAATTTTCAGGAACAAATTTGATGGAATATCAATACGGGCAAATCCCTAATGATAATTCGAATTTCTCCTCTATTTATGACCGATTGCTTACGGGATACAATTACAAAGATTTCAAAGCAGGTCTTACCTTAGAGCAATACTATACGCCATTTGATGAACGAAATTATACTAAAATCACTCAGGCATCCTTGCAATACAATTCGAAATGGATTACTGTAAAAGCTGGTAACTATCAAGAAACCATAGGTCGTGGATTACTGCTTCGTTCTTTTGAAATTCCTGGTGCTATTCTAGAAGATGTAAGTTATCGCTCTAGGAATTATTTTCAACGAGACATTTTAGGTTTTAGTACCACGCTAAAATTAAAAAATTCTACTACGAAAATTCTGTATGGAAAACCATTAAACAATGTATTTCCCCCAAATCAAGATCAAGAAATAAGAAGAGTAGATGAAATAAAGGCTATTTACTCAGATTATAATTTCAAGAATCAAACATTGGGACTATCGGTTTTAGATGTAAAAAACAATTCCGGAAACAAAACATACGGAATGACTACTTTATCAGGAAAAATATCCCCAAAAATCACCTATTATTTAGAGGGAGCCAAAGAAATTGGAGACGGCAATTTTTCAGATTTTTCGACTAACTCCTCTCATGCTTATTACGGAAACGTCAATTTGAATTTTGAAAATTTAGGAATAACCCTTGAAGGAAAAGAGTACAACAATTTCTTAATTGGGTCTGGTATTAATGAACCTCCTGCCTTAATAAAAGAACATACCTACAGAACCTTGAACAGAAGCACACATGTTGCACAACCATTGAACGAAAGTGGTTATCAAATTGAAGCCTTTTATACGTTTCCAAGCGCAAGTGTGCTTACTTTAAATCACGCATTGGCCAACAATGATTTTGGTACTAAAGAATTTACTTTTAGAGAGTTTTTTGCTGAATACAGCTTTTCATTTTTTGAATCACACGAAGCCAAATTTTTTGGAGACTATGCCAATGACCCATTAAAACAAGAGAGTGATCGGGTCTCCTTAGGTGCCTATTTTGATTGGAAAACATCGAAAAAAATATCTTTAAAAACCGAATATGAATTTCAAACATTTGACAGAAATGGTATCAGTACGCAAAACCATATCGCTGTCATTGGTTTTTCATTACAATCAAAATGGATATTCAATTTGGTGACCGAGTTTAGCAATGATGCCTTTTTAACTTCAAACGCATTAAAATCTTGGCTTGGTGGTAATTTAAAATACCAATTAAACAACAAAAACAACTTTTTAATTTTTGCAGGTCAACGAAGAGGAGGACCAGCGTGTAATGCAGGAATTTGCTACGAAGTTCTTGATTTCAAAGGTGTAGAAGTACGATGGAATATTAGATTTTAAATACAAACACAATCTCATTTTATTATAAACCTTCAAGAAGCTAATGTCTTTTTGAAGGTTTTTTTTATCCTTAAATACTATTTTGACCCAATTAAAAACTTAACATTGGAATTGATTCACGTTCACTACATTTGTTAATAATCAAGAAACAATTTGTTAACATTGAATTTTTTATGAAAATTCACAATATTCACACTACCCAGTAAATAGACCACATTATGATAGAAAAAAAAGAAGACAATACTGTTACTGAATCATCACCGTCAGCAACAACAGAAGTGCCTAAAGTTGAAAAACCTGTTGCTTCAAAACGAAGAACTACAAGAACTGCAACTGCAACTAAAGACAAACCCGAGGTAACAAAACCAGCAGTTACACCACCAAAACCTAGACCAAGTAGCACAAAAGTTACTACTCAAGAAAACACCAATACTTCAGTTCCAGTGGCTATTATTACTGATGAAGTAAAAGAAGAAGAAGAAGAAGAAGTGGAATTGGTTTCAAAAGAAAAGTCAAAAGACAAGAAAAAGAAAAAAAACAAAGTAAAAATGAGCGAAAAGGAAAAGGAAAAAGCCAAAAAAGCTAAAGCAAAAGAAAAAGCTAAAGCAAAAGCCAAGAAAGCAAAAAAGGCTAAAAAAGACAAAGCAAAAAAAGCCAAAGTAAAAGCCAAGGCCAAAGAGAAAAAAGCAAAAGCAAAGGCTAAAAAAGCTAAGAAAAACAAAAAGAACAAAAAGAAATAAACCGATTGTTCCAAACTAAAAAATCCCAAATTCCGACTAATTAGGAATTTGGGATTTTTTTTATTCGATTAGTAAACCTACTATTTTTTAGCCAAAGCAGCACTCATTTCCATTGAGATTGCAGAACGCTCCATTTTTAATTTTCCTGACATGGTTTCGATAATAACTGTAGTTTCAGACAATTCGGCAACTTTACCGTGCAATCCACTTTTGGTAACAATTTTATCTCCTACTTTCAAGCTGCTTTCAAATTCTTTTTCATTTTTAGCACGTTTTTGTTGTGGTCTAATCATGAAGAAATAAATCACCACAAACATCAATAAAAACGGTAAAAAGCTTTGTAATTGTTCCATAATAAAAATCTTAATTTGTTATTTTTTTGTTTTGTTAAATTTAAATGTTGCGCATTATTGACTACATCAAACCGCGACCCACTTTTACCAACTTCTTGCTTTCAGTTAATTCCCTTACAAGGTTATCTAAAATCCCGTTGATAAAAATACTACTTTTAGGCGTAGAATATTCTTTTGCAATTTCTAAATATTCATTCAAAGTTACCTTAACAGGAATTGATGGGAATTTCAAAAACTCACAAATCGCCATTTTCAAAATAATGGTATCAATTTCCGCAATACGATCACTGTCCCAATTTGGGGTTTTGTCATCATATGCTTTGGCTAACTCTTTTTCATTCAAAACCGTCTTGCGGAACAAATCGCGAACAAAGTCTTTATCTTCGGTATCCTTATACAATTTTGGCACTCTAAAATTATCTTCCTCAAGAGGTTTCAATGCTTTTAACTGTTTCAAAATTTGAGTATTCACCATCGGAATATCATCAATCCAAGTCAATTTATCATCCTCTAAGTATTCGTATAACTTTTCATTCGGAACGATAATTTCTTCAAATAAAGCCGCAATAAATTCTTTATCCTCTTCAAAAGTGTTGATAGTATTGCTCATGTATTTTGCATACAATTTGCTTTCTTTTATCGCATTAAGCAAGATAATAATGTAATCATCATTCAATGACCAATTATTGATTTTACGATTTTCCATCGCAATACTCAAAGAATTATTTTCAGCCAAAATCTGAAAAACGGCATTTTTAATAAACTTTTCGTTGGGTTTGCGTTCTTGAGGAGTAGCAAGGTGTTTTTGACTAGACAAATGCAAAAAGACTTGTTCTTTTTTACAAATTTCCAATAATGACGACACCATTGTAAGGTATAAATCTAGAATGTTATCAATGCTATAAAAAAGAAATTTTTCTTCTTTTTCTAGATTATCAGAGCCGTTTTGATGCATGGCATAAATGGATTGCATGACTTTAACGCGTATGTGTCTTCTGTTTACCACCTTGTAAGAACTTTTAAAAATTAGCCTGCAAAATTAAGGATTTCATCGCTTAAATGAAAATTTGTACCGTAATTTATTTAATAAATAAAAAAAGTGTCTCAATTAATAAAAGATTCGAAAAAACCTTTCTATAATTGAGACACTAAAAATGTATAATAGCTATTATTTGCTGTTCGCTAGTTTTCTTTCCGCAATACGCTGTTGCGCAATAGTCAATGCTGCTTGGTGTGTGGTCATTTTGTTGGCAATAGCAAAATCAAAAATCTCCAAAGTAGTGTTGTAGATATTTTCGGTTTTAGCCATAATTTCTGCTTTTCCGTAATGTGCTAATTCTGCATATACGTTAATGATTCCTCCTGCGTTAATCAAGAAATCTGGGGCATACAAAATGCCTCTTTCTTGCAAGATGGCACCGTGAACTACTTCATTAGCCAACTGATTATTTGCCGCTCCTGCAATTACTTTTGCTTTAATTTTATGAATAGTTGCATCATTAATAGTAGCTCCCATCGCACATGGCGCATAGATATCTACTTCTTCAGCATATACATCTGTTCCTGTAAAAACAGTTGCATTGTATTTTTTTCCAACTTCGTATAAACGCTCTTCATTGATATCAGCAATAGTTACCAAAGCACCTTCTTTAGTCAAATAGTCCACCAAAGCTTCACCCACGTGACCAATTCCTTGTACTAAAACTTTTTTACCAGTTAAAATATCTGATCCAAATTGTTGTTTAGCAGTAGCTTTCATTCCCATATAAACTCCAAAAGCAGTTACAGGAGATGGGTTCCCTGCTCCTCCTCTTTCTTCTGAAATTCCAGTTACATAGGGAGTAACGTCTCTCACTAGGTCCATATCAGCTGTTTCCATTCCAACATCTTCAGCAGTGATATATCTTCCGCTTAAGGAGTGAACAAATTCACCAAACTTGCGCATCAATTCTGGTGTTTTTTGTGTTTTGGCATCACCAATAATTACTGCTTTTCCTCCACCAATATTTAAACCAGTAATTGCTGATTTAAAAGTCATTCCGCGTGACAAACGCAAAACATCATTCAAAGCCTCCCATTCATTACTATAATTGAACATTCTTGTACCACCCAAAGCTGGCCCCATTACCGAATTATGAATACCAATTATTGCTTTTAATCCTGTATCTTTGTCGTTGCAAAATACAATTTGTTCGTGGTCATCAAATGAGATTTGACCAAAAACAGGATCCATTTTTTGAATTTCCTTAGCGGTTGCTATTGTTGCATTCATAAGCGTGTTGTTTTTATTATTTTACAAAATTGATAAAATTTCAAGTCAAAAATATAAAATAATCAAACATAACCTAATT
>CAUPCW010000020.1:0-41832 GCA_963509895.1 uncultured Flavobacterium sp. | reverse complement strand
GTACATCGGGGTCATGCCCAAATAAAAAAGGGAGTTATTTTATAGCAATTGCTTACTAACGTACTGGCAACTTGCTTTGATGGATTCCATAGGGTTGGGAGAGTAGTTGGTTTCTTGCTCCACAAAAAAGTGCTGCATGCCTGAGGCTTTGGCTTGTGCAAAAATAGCTTTGAAATTGATGTTGCCTTCGCCAATTTCGGCATTCCAAGCGGGATTGTTTTTGTCCATGTCTTTGACGTGCCACATGGTGAAGCGGCCAGCGTGGTTTTGGAACAACTGCAAAGGGTCGTTGCCGGAGCGCACTACCCAGTACAAATCCAATTCAAAATCGACCAATTTCTTGTCGGTTTCTTGTAGCAAAATGCCATAACCGGTTTGGTCGCCAAATTTCGTGAATTCAAAATCGTGGTTGTGGTAGGCCAGTTTGAGTCCTGCTTTTTTACACAAAAGTGCGGCTTCGTTGGCTTTTTGAGCAATGCGTTTGTAGTCGTCCAATTGGCTGCGCAAAGCGTCTTCTAGCCACGGAATCACCACATATTCGCTTCCCAATTGATTGGCGCACTCGATGGAGGCTTTTAGGAAGTCGGCATTGTTGTCTTTGATAAACGTTTTGAAATCATAATGCCCGCTCGGCGCTTTGAGTCCGTTGTCGTTCAGGATTTTTTTAAAGTCTTTGGGCGAGGTGCCAAAAAAACCTTTTTCGCCCGCAAATCCGTAGGTTTCTACTTCTTTGTAACCAGCTTTGGCAACGTGTTCTAGGACGCCTTTGACATCTTTGGAAAAGGCTTCGCGCAAGGTGTACAATTGAATTCCGATGTTTTTTGGTTTTGCCGCAAAGGCTAGGGAAGGAGCTAGGGCAACTGCGCCCAAGGCCAACCCACTATTGATGATGAAATCTCTACGCTTGATCATGGTGGTTCGTTTTTAGGGGTTAAATATCACAAATGGCGATGGCTTGTTGCAAAGCGGCCATTTTATCTTTTTGTTTTGGCATGAATTCTTGTCCCACAAAACCTGTAAAACCAGTAGCTGCAATGGCTTTCATGATGGCGGGATAATGAAGCTCTTGGGTCTCGTCGATTTCGTTGCGACCCGGTACGCCCGCCGTGTGAAAGTGGGCAATGTACTGGTGGTTTTCCTTGATGGTGCGAATCACATCGCCTTCATCAATTTGCATGTGATAGATGTCGTACAAGAGCTTGAAATGTGGTGAATTGATTCTTTTGGCCAATTCTACGCCCCAATAGGTTCTGTCGCACTGGTAATCTTTGTGGTCGATTTTGCTGTTTAGCAACTCCATCACTAAGGTGACTTGGTGTTTTTCGGCCAGCGGAATCAAGGTTTGCAAGCCTTTTACGCAATTGGTCCAGCCTTCTTCATCGGTTTTGCCTCTGCGGTTGCCGCTAAAGCAAATCAGGTTTTTATAGCCCGCCTGAGCCACTAACGGAATCATAGCGGTGTAGTTTTTTATGAGTTGGTCATGAAATTTAGGGTCGTTAAATCCGTCTACGAGATTCAATTCGGCACCATTGCACATGGTCGATACTAATTGGTGTTTTTGTAGGATGGGCCAGTCTTTTGGGCCGACCAAATCAATCCCAGTAATCCCCATTTTCTTAACAGCGATACAAAGCGCTTCGAGTTCCATATCGCCAAAACACCAGCGCGCTACAGAATGGTTTATTTTTCCTTTGTTCATAAAATCAGAGGTATGGGGTTCGATAGTTTTTGCCATAGCCGAAAGCGGCGACGGAATTCCCATAGCTACAGTTCCAGCAATTAAGCCTTTTATGGCGGTTCTTCTATCAAAATTTTGGCTCATGTTCTGGAATTTAAAGAGTGACAGTTGTTTTGACTTCTTTTTTTTGATCAAAAAATAGGGCAAAAATCAAAAACACTGCAAAGGCAATTCCAGCAGGAATAATCCAAACCATTTGCCAGTTCGTTCCTCCGTCAGCTGTTTTGTAATTGTCGGTGATCCAACCTGCGACAGCAAAGCCAATGAGCATTCCGATACCGTAGGTTGCCAAAGTAATCAAGCCTTGTGCAGCACTTTTGAATTTTTCACCCGCTTTAGAGTTGGTGTAAATTTGTCCCGAAACAAAGAAAAAGTCATAGCAAATTCCGTGTAACGCAATACCTATAATCAACATAAAACTCAAATCGCTACCGTTGCCATACGCAAACAAAACGTAACGAATCGCCCAAGCAAGCATTCCAACAAGGATGGTTTTCTTAAAGCCATAACGTCCAAAAAATACTGGAATCAAAAGTAAAAACAAAGCTTCTGAAATTTGTCCAATTGCCATTTTTCCTGTTGGATTTTCAACGCCAGCAGCTGTCAAATAAGGATGTGCATTTTGATAGTAAAAAGCTAATGGAATGCAAATTAGGATAGATGATATAAAGAAAATTAAGAAGTTTTTGTCTTTTAATAATTGTAGTGCGTCTAGTCCTAGAATATCCGTGATTTTTACTTTTTCGTCGCTTACTTTTGGTGGTGTTTGAGGTAAAGTGAAACTAAAAATTCCTAGAATCAACGCCGCAATACCTGCTAATAAAAAAGTGTTTTTCAGCAATCCTTGACCAATAGCTTCGGTCGTATCCCAATGAAAAATAAAACTAATTGCCAACCCTGCCAAAATCCAACCAATGGTTCCCCAAACGCGAATGTTCGCAAACTCTTTTTCAGCATCTTTCATTTGGTTGAACGCCACTGAGTTTACCAAAGCCAAAGTTGGCATGTACAACACCATATAACTCAACACATAAGTATAAAACAAGCTTACATCTTGCGATTGATACATTTGATACATCAAAAAAGCTCCTGCCAAATGCAAAATACCCAATATCTTTTCAGCATTAAAATAACGATCTGCAATCAAACCAATGATAAAGGGTGCAATAATGGCTCCCCAAGATTGGGTAGAAAAAACTGCTGCCGTCTCAGCACCAGAAGCCTTTAAATTGTTTCCTAAAAATGTCCCCAAGGTAACAAACCATGCCCCCCAGATAAAAAATTCGAGAAACATCATGACAGATAATTTAATGCGGATAGTGGTATTCATAGTTTAGTGGTTTTTGGGTTAGTGGTTAGTAGGTAAGGGGTTATTTACAGCCCGTTGTAGTGTCCATGGTGTTCCATTCTTTGATCAAAATATTGCGGTACCAAACATTGTCTCCGTGGTCTTGCAAGGCAATTTTTCCTTTTTTAAAGGTTCCAAATCCAGGCCAAGCTGTGAATTTACTTCCTGCTACCAATGCTTTAAACGCATCGTCCCAAAGTACTGTCTCTACGATAATTACTCCATTTAAAACATAAGTCAATTTACCGTTTTTACAAACTACTTCTGCGGTATTCCATTCGCCTACAGGTTTTACGGGTTCTGATTTACTCTGAATCAAATCATATAAATCTCCTGCGCGGTGTTTGGTGATTTTTCCATCAGGATGACCGTCATTGTCCAATACCTGCATTTCCAAACCCGTTTCATACGTATTTTTGTATTTCTGTGGATTTTCATTGATATAAAAAATTATTCCACTATTGGCTTTTGGCGCTACTTTCCAATCCACTTTCAAGTGAAAATTTTCGTATTCCGCATCGGTTACTAGGTCTCCGCCCTGACCATTTTTGGCTGCTTCTGGATCAAAATGCAAGACACCATCTTCCACTTTCCATCCTGCACCCACGGTAGTTTTACCGTAAGTATGCCAACCCGTTGTTGTTTTTCCGTCAAAAATTGGTTTAAATCCTTTTTGTGCTTGTACGGTTTGAGCGATTACCAAAACCATCAGCGTTGCTACTATTTTCTTCATTTCAATTGATTTTTTTTAATTCATTAATTATTTGGAGCGGTTAGGAAAAGGCTTTTTTGTTGTCAAAGTCCCGCTGTCCGCTATATCTTTGCTTTTTTAAAGAAAAAAAGCAAAGGATGCCGCTGCCATCGGGGCTAGAGAGCCACAAGTTGAATTCTTGGTTACAAGAGTCAGCCGTGGTTAAAAACTCAAATTTTTCCAACCTTCTCTGTAATTTCGTTTTACAAATTGGTTCACATCGTCTACGTTGGTTACTTTCTTTGCGGTATTGTCCCAAAGCAGTTTTACCGAACGTCCAGGATACACCTCTTCTCCCAATACTTCCTTGTACAAATCATAACCTCGAACGGCTAGATTTGCCATCAACAAAGCTTCGGTCAATGGACCTGCAATCTCGAACGGAGAACTCAATTCTTTTTTGCCATAACCCGCAATACAACCTTCTATCCATTGCTTTTGGTGGCCGCTAGCTCCGTCTTTCACACGAGGATATTTCTCAGCGATTTTTAGGTTTTCATTGCGACTCAAAGGCAATAATCTTGGATTTTCACTATAGGTGTCGCAAATCATTTTTCCTTTGGTTCCAATAAACAAAGTTCCGTTTCCGCCATCACCAAAGATTTCGTTAGCACCTAATTCCTCAGGACGTTCTGGCTGAATGCCTCCATCCATCCAATGTACTTTGACATCGCCTTTGGTTTTATCCGTTTTAGGAAAAGTCAACACCACATGGCTCGACGGCGGACAGCTATCAGGGAAATACCCTCTTTTAAATTCATCCACATACACAGAGCCCACGCTACATTGAACGTCTTTGGCGTATTTCAAATTCAATACAGAAAATGGTGCTTCTAGCAAATGGCAACCCATATCGCCCAAGGCACCTGTTCCGTAATCCCACCAACCACGCCAGTTGAATGGCACTAGTTTGTCTACATAATTTTTACTTGGCGCTGTTCCCAACCACAAATCCCAATCTAATTCTTTTGGAATATCAGCTTTTGCAGTAGACCACGGAATCCCTTGCGGCCAAACGGGTCTGTCTGTCCATGCGTAAACGGTATGTACATCACCAATCAAATCGGCTTCAAACCATTCTTTTAGCAATCGCGTTCCATCATTCGAAGAACCTTGATTGCCCATTTGAGTCACCACTTTATAGCGACTAGCCGCCTGAGTCATCATGTGTGCTTCATAAATATCGTGTGCCATTGGCTTTTGCACATACACGTGTTTGCCCAATTGCATAGCTGCAAATGCTTGAATCGCGTGATTGTGATCGGGAGTTGAAACCGAAACGGCATCAAAATTTTTATGCTCTTTGTCCAACATTTCACGCCAATCTTTATAGAATTTTGCTTTAGGCAAGGCGTTTACGCTATTGGACGCTCTTCGCGTATCAACATCACATAAATAAGCCACGTTGGCTAATCCGCTTTTTTCAAACGATGCAATATCGGACTGGCCTTTTCCGCCTACACCAATACTGGCAATAAGTAAGCGATCACTTGGCGCTACAAAACCTCTTCCCATCACATGGCGTGGAATAATCATAAAGGCTGCCGTTGCTAGGGCTCCTTTTTTTAGAAAATCCCTACGAATGGTGGATTCGGGCTCTTTTTTGGGTTTAAAATCTTGATCCATAGATGGGTTTCAATTTATTTGTTCAAAGATAAAATGTACTTTGCAATTTTTTTGGCATCGTCTTTTTTCAGCGCACCGTGAGCAGCCATTGGAATAGCACCCCAAACACCTGAACCTCCTTTGATAATTTTATCCGATAAATAGTTGATATTTTTATCATTCATTGGATATTTTTTGGCAATTTCTAAATATGACGGGCCAATTACTTTTTTGTCAATTTTATGGCAAGTCGCACAGTCTTGTTTTGCGATTATTTTTTCACCTTCTGAGAGTTGTTCTGCAGGAGCTACTTTGTTTTTTGGAATAATCTCATAATCAGAAAAAGCACTCAATACACTTACACTAATTATTGCGGCAATAAATTTTATTTTCATTTCTTATACTGTTATTGTTTTATAATCCTAAATTTTTTCGGTTCAATTCGGTGTTGGTACTGACGGCTGCAAAATCATCAAAAGCTTTATCAGTGACTTTAATGATATGATTTTTAATGAATTCGACACCTTCTTTTGCACCATCTTCTTGATTCTTCAAGCAACATTCCCATTCCATTACGGCCCAACCTTTGTAATTGTATTGCGCCAATTTGCTAAAAATGGTTTTAAAATCGATTTGACCATCACCAGGCGAGCGATAACGTCCCGCACGATTCAGCCAACTTTGATAACCTCCAAAAGTGCCTTGTTTTCCAGTGGGATTGAATTCGGCATCTTTTACGTGAAAAGCTTTAATACGCTCATGATAAAAATCGATATACTGCAAGTAATCCAATTGTTGCAATACAAAATGCGAAGGATCGTACAACAAACAAGCCCGTTGGTGATTATTAACGGCTTTCAAAAACATCTCGTAGGTTTCGCCATCAAACAAGTCTTCGCCTGGGTGAATTTCGTAACAAACATCAACACCATTTTCGTCAAAGGAATTTAGTATGGGTAACCAGCGTTTGGCCAGTTCTTTGAATCCTTCTTCAATTAATCCCGGAGGACGCTGAGGCCAAGGATGAAAATATTGCCATAACAAAGAGCCACTAAAGGTTGCATGCGCTTCTAAACCTAGATTTTGAGAAGCCTTGGCGGCATAATGCATTTGCTGAACGGCCCATTCTTGTCTAGCCTTAGGATTAGCTCGTACATGAGCAGGGGCAAACCCATCAAAAAAATCATCATAAGCAGGATGAACAGCTACCAATTGACCTTGTAAATGAGTTGAAAGTTCAGATATTTTTAGTCCGTAAGAGGCAACTTTACCAGTAAGTTCATCAGCATAGGTTTTACTTTCGGCAGCTTTTTGTAAATCGATAAATCGGGCATCCAAAGTTGGAATTTGAATCCCTTTGAATCCCAAATCAGCCGCCCATTGACAAATTCCGTCTAACGAATTAAAAGGAGCTTCATCCGAGATAAATTGGGCTAAAAAAACGGCTGGGCCTTGCATTGTGGTCATTCCTTTTGATTTAAATTTTAAATTCAGTCCATTTTTGAGTCGAATGCCCTGAGGCAATCACATTTTCTATAAAAGCCATCCCGCGTACGCCATCAGAAACGGTTGGAAAATCAAGCATTTCAGTAGTAGGTTCTTTAGCTTCTAATTGTGCTTGAAGGGTTAAGGCGAAGTTTTTATACAAATTAGCAAAAGCTTCTAAGTACCCTTCTGGATGCCCGCTTGGAATTCTGGTATTAAATGCAGCAACTGAAGAGATATACCCATTTCCTGTACGGTAAATTTGTGCTGGAGCATCTAGCCATTTTACGATTAGCGTATTTGGTTCCATTTGGTGCCATTCAAGACCGCCTTTTTCGCCATATACTTTAATTTTAAGACTGTTTTCTTCTCCAGCTGCAATTTGGCTAGCCACTAATATTCCGTTGGCGCCATTGTTGAATTTAAGCAACACATTGCCGTCGTCGTCTAATCGTCTGTTGTGTACAACGGTATTGATGTCAGCGCAAAGTTGGGTGATTTTTAATCCTGAGATGTATTCGGCTAAATGAGCAGCATGGGTTCCAATATCGCCCATACAGCCACTAATTCCGCTTTTTGAAGGGTCGGTGCGCCAAGCGGCTTGTTTGTTACCTTCCTTTTCAAATGAAGTACTCAACCAACCTTGAGGATATTCTACCATAATTTTGCGAATAGCGCCCAGTAGGTTATCGGCAATCATGCTTTTGGCTTGCTTCACCATTGGATAGCCAGAATAGGTATGTGTAAGGCACAATTGTAACCCTGTTTCCTTTACCTTTTGTTCTAATAATTTGGCTTCTTCAAGCGTAAGCGTCATTGGTTTGTCTAAAACAACATGAAAACCGTGTTGTAGGGCCATCATAGCTGGTGCAAAATGTGCGTGATTGGGTGTCACAATCGACACAAAATCCATTCTTTCGTTTGGTGGTAATTGTGCTTCTGTGGTAATCATTTCTTCGTAAGAACCGTAACATTTGTCTTTTGGTAAAAACAAAGCCTGACCTGATTCTATCGAAAGTTCAGGACTAGAGCTAAACGCACCGCAATGCAATTCAATCAAACCATCAATGTTGGCGGCAATGCGGTGTACTGCTCCAATAAAAGCATTTTTACCACCGCCAATCATTCCCATTTTTAATTTTCTCATGCTTGACAATTGGTCTCTATATATTTTTCTTTTTCAATTCTTTTACGGCATAATCACACGCTCTTGCGGTCAAAGCCATAAAGGTTAATGACGGATTTTGGCAAGCTACAGAGGGCATACAAGAGCCATCGGTTACAAATACGTTGCTTACTTCATGCATTTGATTCCATTTGTTCAAAACCGATTCTTTTGGATCATTCCCCATGCGTGCCGTTCCCATTTCGTGGATAGCCATACCAGGGAAACAACCATTATCATAGGTTTTGATGTTTTTCATTCCTGCGGCTTCAAGCATTTCTGCAGCATCATACATCATGTCTTCACGCATTTTGGCTTCATTTTCCTTGTATTCACAATCGATGGCCAGAACAGGTTGTCCCCATTTGTCTTTTTTCGAATGGTCGATATAAACTTTATTTTCGTAATAAGGCAACATTTCACCAAAACCTCCTAGCCCCATCGTCCATGAATCAGCTGGTCTTGACATCGTTTCTTTAAAATCACCACCAAAAGCCAATTCAGCGACTTCTTTGTGCCAATTGCCTCTACTGGCGCCTCCTTGATATCCAAAACCTCTCAAATAATCGCGTTTATCGCCATTAAAGTTTTGGTATCTTGGAATGTAAATTCCATTTGCGCGTCGTCCGTAAGTATATTTGTCTTCAAAACCTTCGGCAGTTCCTTCGGCGCCACATCTAAAATGATGATCCATTAAGTTATGGCCTAATTGTCCGCTGCCATTACCTAAACCGTTTGGATGTGCCTCAGAAGTAGAATTCAATAAAATGAAAGTAGAACCTAATGTCGACCCATTTACAAAAACAATTTTGGCATAAAATTCCATTGTTTCATTAGTCTCAGCATCAATAACCATTACACCTTTGGCTTTTTTGGTGTCTTTGTCATAAATTATATGATTGACAATCGAGTAGGGGCGAACGGTTAATTTTTTCGTAGCCATTGCTGCAGGTAAAGTGGCAGATTGGGTACTGAAATAAGCACCAAAAGGACAACCTCTACTACATAAATTTCGGTATTGACAACTCCCTCTACCGTTGTGAGGTACGGTCAGATTGGCTGTACGACCAATCGTTAGAATTCTTGATTTATTATAATGTTTCTCGATACGCTCTTTCACCGATTTTTCAACGCAATTCAAATCCATTGGTGGTAAAAATTGTCCATCGGGTAACAAAGGCCAGCCTTCATTTTGCCCACTAATCCCTGCGAATTTTTCAGCATAATCATACCAAGGTGCAATATCTTTATACCGAATAGGCCAATCATTACCATGACCATCTCTAGCATTATCTTCAAAATTATGGTCACTCAAGCGGTAACTCTGACGACCCCACATTAGGGATTTTCCTCCTACATGAAAACCTCTATACCAATCAAAACGTTTGTCTTCGGTATAAGGGCATTCTATGTCATTAACCCACCAACTCTCAGTCGCTTGATTATAAGGGTAATCACGGGTTTGTACAGGATGTGTACGTTTTTGCTCTTCTGTCATTTTGCCTGCATACGGAATTTCCCAAGGCGCTTTCATGGCCGAATCGTAATCTTTGATGTGTTCAATGTTTTTTCCACGTTCGAGCATCAGCACTTTGAGTCCCTTTTCGGTTAATTCTTTGGCTGCCCAACCACCACTTATTCCTGAACCTATGACGATGGCGTCATAAGTGTTTTGCTTTTTTAAATCGGTATTGATATTCACGAGTTACTTTTTTTGAATTAATACTACAAATAGAAATCTTAATTGTTTAAGAAGTGGCCCAAGCTTTTTGTCCTGGTTTATAGGGAGCACTTCCATCATATTTTCCTGGAATTGGTAAATATTCACGAGCTTGAGTACATCCAATTTCGGTAAAAAAATAACCCAGAATAGTCAAATCTCTTGCTATCAAAAAGAAGGAAGGTTCTTTGTTGCTATCCATAGTCTCTTGTTTCAAATCATTCATCAATTGGACTTTTTCTTCTGTAGACAAAGCCAAGAATTCTTTGTTGAATTTTGTTTTTGCTTTTGCCAACATAGCCTCATACCCATTTTTGAAAACCGTTTGCAATTTTGGAGGATAACAATCTTTAATAATCAACGGAATCATTGCACCGACACCTGCTGCTTTTGCACCAGGAGAACTTGAAGTGGTGGGTAAAATTATATCTGCAAATTCAGCTAAAATTTCTTCTTCTGAAAAAGAATACAAGTAGGAACTTTTTCCTGGTTCGTAGACTGTAAAACTTTCAAACAAAACACCCATTGTTGTAGCAGAAATAGCGCCACCCATCAAATAAGCTACTTTTTTTAATGCTTCTCTTCGATCCATTTGAATAAAGTTTAAAGGATTAGGTTTTTTTCATTGAAAAATATAATTATCAATGTATTACAATAATAAGTAAAAAAATGACAGATTCTTTTTTTTATTACTAATTAAATACCATTAATGAATAATTAGCAATGATTATTTTATTTCTATAGAAAATGATGAAAGAATAGAATCAAGATAGGATAATGAATACGATTTATTAATTTTTTTAAGAGTACTTTTTTGAACAACAACAACTTAAATCTACCTAAATGCAATTATTTATATTATTTATCTTGTTAATTTTTTTATTAGCAGATTGAAATAGTTTTTCATTGCGTTAAAATGACATTTTATACTTTACATTGCTTTTTCAAACAATTGAATTTGACTTTTAAGACGTTCGATAAGCATATTCATCATTCTTTTGTTTAAGTTGGATGAATTTTGAATATAAGTTTGGTATTCATCTAAAGTAAAAAGACCAATAACAATGCCTTTTAAAGCGTTTCTAAACTTAATATCCTTTTGAATTGAATTTTCAATCAATAGTAGTTTCTTTTCTGTTGAAAGACTATAAAAATCTTTCTTGTTTTTTGTAATATAATTTTCAAATGAAGCTACAAATAAATCGTTTTGAAGTTTTAGAATGGGTCGAAGTACTTGGTTTTGAAAAGTTTCTTCACTTGAAGATTGAGTAGTGATGGTGCCAATAGTTTCGCCTCTTAGTTCTTTTAGTAGGAGCTCTCGTTGATTCATCGTTTTTTCTTTAAAGTTAATCAAAAAGTAGTTTGTTAATTTCTTAAATTTGGAAATAAACCAAAAAAAATGAGATTTCATACTAGAAAATGGGTAAAACCCGAAGATTTAAATCCAAACGGTACTTTGTTTGGTGGTCGATTGTTGGCTTGGATTGACGAAGAATTAGCTTTGTATACGATTATTCAACTCGAGAATTCCCGAATTGTGACCAAATACATGTCGGAGATTAATTTTAAAAGTTCAGCGCGACAAGGTGATATTATTGAAATAGGGATAGATGTGATACAGTTTGGAAACACCTCTTTGGTATTAAAATGCGAAGCCAGAAACATGATGACGCGAGAAACTATTCTAACAATTGATAAAACCACCATGGTAAATCTTGGACCTGATGGTAAACCAATGGCACATGGAAAAACCAAAATTGAATACGTTAAAAACAGATTGTAAAAAAAGGGACACCAATTAAAGTGTCCCTTTTGATTTTTTTACAGGCAATTCATACTCAAAAAAATTAGTTTCTGAAGGCATTTCATAAACTTCTAAATGGAAATAGGGTACAGAAGCAATGATGTGATCAAAAATGTCTGCCATGATGTACTCGTAATTTTCAAATCGCTTGTCTGTAGAGAACGCATAAACTTCGAGAGGAACTCCTTGCGCGGTCAATTGCAATTGTCTGCACAGCATAACCATGTTTTTATTCAATCCAGGATGCTGATGCAAGTATTGATTGATATATTTTCTAAACAAACCCAAATTAGTCATGTTTCTTCCGTTGATGGCTAAACTTTTGTCGATAGTATTTGCGCTGTTGTATCGATCAATTTCAGCCTTTCGAGATTCAATATAAGGACCTATAAGTTCTATTTTTTGTAATTCATGCAACTCGGCATCTTCTAAAAATCGAATACTTCCTGCTTTAATCAATATGTGCCGTTTTATTCTTCTTCCATCTGATTTGAGCATTCCTCTCCAGTTATGAAAAGAATCAGAACTCAAGCTATACGTCGGAATTGTTGTGGTGGTATTATCAAAATTTCTAACTTTTACAGTAGCCAAATTGATTTCAATCACATCACCATCGGCGCCATAACGATCCATCGTAATCCAATCGCCAATGCGCACCATATCGTTGATGGCTACTTGAACACTAGCTACAAAACCTAAAATAGTATCTCGAAATATCAAAATGATAATGGCTGATACGGCCCCAAGAATGGTAAGCATTTCTTTTTGGCTGATACCAAATAGCTTTGAAATAATTACCGATATTCCAAACATCCAGAGTACAATCATGATTACTTGCATAAAGCTATCAATGGGTTTGTCGCTGTATCTTGGAATATGTTTTAGATATTCTTGTGTGGTATTCAAGAGTGTTCTTATGATCCAAAGAACCAATAAAACAATGTACACTCCAACGAGTTTCCCGAAAATATCTTCCCAATAATCGTAACGCTCTAAAATGATTGGAACCGATTTATAAATTAAGGTAAACGGAATCAATTGGGCGATATAAATCACCGTTTTATTCGAGATAATTAAATCGTCGAACTTGGTTTTTGTTTTTAGCGCAATGACAGCCATCGCTGTGACAAACAAAAACCGAAAAAACATAAAAATAGCATAAGTAAGAACAATCAAGATAATGATATTCAGCACCAAGCTCAAATAAGAAGAAAAGGAATAGCCCATTCCCCATTTTCTAAAAATAGGGTAGAGGAAATTAAAGAGTTGTTCTAAGGTTTTATTCATTACTCAAGTATTTCTTTTCAATATAAAAAGTACCAAAAGGAAGTAATGAACCTAAAATGATAATTGCAAAAGTAGGGAAGGACCACTTTTGTGCTTTCTTCAATAGAATAGCCAGCAATACATAGCCTATAAATAGCACACCATGACTCATTCCTATTGGATATAAAAGTGTTTTGTATAAATCCATGTTGTTGGGTTTGATAAACAGCATATTAGCTAATAAAACTAAATAAGAACATCCTTCTAAAATGGCAGTAATTTTGAATAATTTGAGCATTTCTTGATTTTAAATTATTTTATTTTGTCAAAATTAAGGATTCTTGTCGGTTTCAGCGTTTGTAAACTCAAAGTAATTTACTTTTGTATGCATAAACTTTGATAATGAGCAAGCGAGATTTAAAAAAATATGTAGCCCAATTGACCAAAGAACAATTGGAAGAGCAGTTGATCGAATTGTATGAAAAATTCAGTCCCGTAAAAGTCTATTACAATTTTGTTTTTAATCCAAAGGAAGATACACTTTTACAAGAAGCCAAACTCAAAGTTACCCATGAATATTTTCCAATTAGAAATCCTGGAAGAAAAAGCAAACCTAGAGCAAAAATGAGACGTTCGGTGGCTCAAAAATTTATCAAACATTTCATTCTTTTAGGAGTTGATCCTTTTGTAGTTGCTGATTTGATGCTATATGCCATAGAAATCGCCCAAACCTATGCCGATGAAAATCCCATTAAAAGTGAAACATTTTACAAAAGCATGCTCAATTCCTTCGAACAAGCTATTACTTATTGTATTTCCAATGGAATTTTTGCTGATTTTAAAAATAGAATTGTAAACATCACTGATGAAGCAAACAAGCAACAATGGCAAAATCGTTTTGAATTTGAAACGTTTATCGATAAAATATCCATTTCATAAAACTACTTAAATAAAATTATTTAATCGAAACTATAATTTTTATTTTAATAGTAGTGGATTAACTCTTTTTTAGGTGTATTTTTGCAAAAATCCAAGAAAATACAATGTTAGAAGACACTTTAGAAATTCAAGTTGAAGATAAAAAAGAACTTTATGCCTACCAAAAAGGAGACATCGATGCTATTTTTGAACGAATAGATAATGCCCCAAACAATCATCATTTATTATATCAATTGCCTACTGGTGGTGGAAAAACAGTCGTTTTCTCAGAAATCGTTCGTAGGTATCTTTCTCAACATGACAAAAAAGTTGTCGTGCTTACTCATAGAATTGAGTTATGCAAGCAAACCTCTAAAATGCTTAAAGGATTTGATGTAAAAAACAAAATCATTAATAGTAAAGTAAAAGAATTACCAGACCAAAACGATTTTTCTTGTTTTGTAGCCATGGTCGAAACTTTGAAAAATCGTATCAATGACGAAAAACTGCATTTAGACAATATTGGCTTAGTTATTATCGACGAAGCGCACTACAATTCCTTCCGAAAATTATTGAGTTCATTCAAAAATGCCTTTATACTTGGGGTTACAGCTACGCCATTGAGCTCTAATATTAAGTTACCTATGCATCAAAGTTATGATGAGTTAATCGTAGGGGATACCATAGGTTCTTTGATAGACAAAGGATTCTTGGCACGAGCGGTAACTTACAGCTATGATGTGGGATTAACTTCTCTTAAAGTCGGAATCAACGGAGATTACACCGTAAAATCTTCCGATGATTTGTACACCAATATGGCCATGCAAGAAAAATTATTGCATGCCTATACCGAAAAATCTATTGGTAAGAAAACCTTAATTTTTAATAACGGTATCAACACTTCTTTATACGTTTACGAAACGTTCCGTGAAGCGGGTTATCCTATTCGACATTTAGATAATACAAGCAATAACGAGGAACGTAAAGAAATTTTACATTGGTTCAAGCATACTCCAGATGCCATTTTGACTTCTGTTGGAATTTTGACCACAGGATTTGATGAACCTACTGTAGAAACCATTATACTTAATAGAGCAACCAAATCACTTACATTGTATTTCCAAATGATTGGTCGTGGTTCTAGAAAATTACCCGGAAAGGACGAATTTACAGTAATCGATTTAGGGAATAATGCGGCTCGTTTTGGACTCTGGAGTGAGCCTGTAAATTGGCAACACATCTTTAAATCTCCTGAATTTTATTTAGAAAATTTAAGAGATGATCAGGAAATTGAATTGCACTTTAAATATCAAATGCCACCAGAATTAAGGGCAAAATTCAGTAATACTGAAATTGTAACTTTTGATGTTGATGAAGAACACAAACTAGCCATTAAACAAAATTTACGTTCCAAAGTAGTGTTGGATAAATCTTTAGACCAACATGCCTCAATGTGTGTAGACAATGCCGAATTGCCGCAAGAAGCCAAAGCATTAGCCAGAGATTTAGAACAAGACATTGAATGCCGTATAAAACGCTATTCTAAATGCCTAAGCCAATGTAGCAAAAACTACCGCGAATGGTTAGTTGATGATTATAAGCTAAAACTAACCTTATTAATAGGTAAAAAATACAGAGAAAAAGTCTTAAGTGAACTCGATTAATTTTTAGGAGCTTTTTCCGGCTGTCCACTGTATCTTTTCTTTTTTTAAAGAAAAAAAAGAAAAGGATGCCGTTCCCATCCGGGCTATATCAGGAAACAAACAAGAATTTCAAAATCAAAAAGTATGTCAAAACAATTCTCAGATTTAGGGCTTTCAGCACCCATTGTAAAAGCGATTACCGAAATGGGAATTGTAACACCTACTGAAATTCAGACCGAAATTATTCCATTAGCATTAACCAATAAAACGGATTTAGTAGGAATTGCCAAGACAGGAACGGGTAAAACTGCCGCTTTCGGTTTACCTATTTTAGATAAAATAGACACCAATAACGAATCCATTCAAGCCGTTATTTTGGTGCCAACTAGAGAATTAGGCAATCAAATTTTTGATAATTTAGTTCAATTTGCCAAGTATCAACCTGCTATTTCTATTGCAGTTACTTGTGGAGGAATACCTATAAAACCTCAGGTAGAGCGTTTGTCTCAACCTACCCATATTATCATCGCAACTCCAGGAAGATTGATCGATTTAATCGAACGCAAAGCTATTGATTTAAAAGCAACTTCTTTGTTGGTTCTAGACGAAGCCGATGAAATGGTTTCTATTTTAAAAGATAGTTTAGACATTATTGTTGCTGAGTTACCAAAGAAACATCAAACCTATCTTTTTACCGCCACACTTCCTGGAACCATAAAGCAACTCATTCAGAATTACTTGAATAAAAACGTTGTACAAGTAAGTGCTAGTATGGAAACTATGGGTAATCAAGGAATTGACCATAACTATATTGTAGTTGATCCAATAGAAAAACTGGACGTTTTGATGCATTTCTTGAATACCAAAGAAGGAGAACGTGGTATAATTTTTTGCAAAACCAAAGCGGCCGTTAATAAATTGGCTAAAAACTTAGCTATTAATAAATTTTCTTCGGGGGCATTACACGGAAGTTTGTCACAAGGAATCCGTGATAGAATCATGGATCAATTCCGTCAAGGGCATGTTAATATACTGATTGCTACTGATTTGGCCGCACGTGGTATAGACGTAGCTGCGATTTCTTATGTCGTAAATTATCATTTGCCAGATACGTATGAAGCTTACGTACATCGTAGTGGTAGAACCGCTAGAGCAGGAGCTAAAGGACTTTCATTAACCGTTTTACAAGCTGAAGAAGAAGCAGAAATTACTGATTTTGAACGAGAATTGGGTTTGCAATTTTCTAAATATCAAAAGCCATCAACGGCTAGTATTGAAGAGAATAATGCGCTTTTGTGGGCCAAACAAATCTTCAAAACCAAACCTAATCACGAGTTAGAAGCTGATTTCAAAACCAAAATCAAAACTATTTTTCATCATTTAACCAAAGAAGAATTGATCGAAAAATTGATCGCTAATTATTGGCTGCAAAACAAACAAGAACCTGCAGAAAAGCCTGTTAAAAAAATCAAAAACTAAAGTTCTCTCCTGATTTATTGTTGTATTTTTATTAAGTACAAATAAAGAAATTGCACATAGAAAAAAAGTTTTTCTATTGTAAGTTTAACTTCTAAATCAGCAAAAGATGCATATTGTAGTTATTGGTGGAGGTTTTGCAGGCATTAATTTGGCCAAAGCATTAACTAACGAAAAAGGAATTACCGTCACATTAGTCGATAAAAATAATTACAATTTTTTTCCACCATTAATTTATCAAGTCGCCACTGCCTTTTTAGAACCTTCAAGTATTAGTTATCCGTTTCGTAAATTTTTTGTAGGAAAAAAGAATTTGCAATTTCGTCTAGGTGAGTTGTTACAAGTAGTTCCCAATGAAAATAAGATTATTTTAAATAATGGGGAATTAAGTTACGATCAATTGGTTTTTGCTACAGGCTCTGAAACTAGTTATTTTGGAATGGAAAACGTTAAGAAAAACGCTATTCCAATGAAGACGCTCAATGATGCTATTGAAATGCGTAATATTTTATTAAAAAATTTAGAAAAAGCAGTTATTTGTAAAGATATTCGTAAACGAAGAAAATTACTTACAATTGTGGTTGTTGGTGGAGGACCTACAGGTGTTGAAGTTTCTGGTATGTTTGCAGAAATGAGAAAGACCATTTTAATTAAAGAATATCCTGAGTTGCAAACATCAGTTAGCAACATATATTTAGTAGATGGAAGTGATTCACTTTTATCACCAATGAGTAAAGCTTCTCAAAAAGGCACACTTGATTCAATCACAAATTTAGGAGTCATTGTAAAGTTAAATACTCGTGTAGTGGATTATAAAGAAGATAAAGTATATTTTGAAAATGGAGAACCCATTGAAACAAAAAATTTAATTTGGGCAGCAGGAGTAACTGCAAGAGCGTTTGAAGGTATTCCTGCAGAAAGTTACGGACGAGGCAAACGAATGCTTACCGACAAGTATAATAAAGTAAAAGGAACAACCAATATTTTTGCAATTGGGGATACATGTCTTCAGTTAACAGATGAAAATTTTCCACAAGGACACCCACAAGTAGCACAAGTTGCCATTCAACAAGGACTAAATTTGGCATTTAATTTCAAACAACTACATCAAAATAAGCAACTTAAGTCATTTATTTACAAAGACAAAGGTTCTATGGCAATTATTGGAAAAAATAAAGCTGTTGTTGATTTACCCAAACCCAATGTTCATCTTAAAGGATTTATTGCTTGGTTAATATGGTTGTTTGTTCATTTATTATCATTAATTACATATCGAAATCGTTTCCAAACTTTTTATAATTGGATGATTGCTTATTTTTCTAAAGATCAATCGTTACGAATGATCATTCGTCCAGATAAAAGAATCAAGGACGAATAGTGTAATTAACTACAATGTTTTGCATCTTCTCCTTTCTACAGTCGTTAATTGAATTATAATTTATATTATGTAAAATAGAATTTTTGATATTTTCAAATGACTTTATATTCGATCGAATTATTACATTCTCGACAAAGTACTAAAAAAGACATAAAAACAAAAAAAGCACCTAAATGGTGCTTTCTGTACTGAGTGATTCAAAATTATTTCACCTCAAATCCTATAATTAACTTTTCCCAAAGTAATTCGATTCTGGTTTCCATTATTTTGTATTCAAGTTTTTCTACTAATGCGTCGCCTTTTTCATTTTTAACCGTTACACGTAATTGATCGCTACTTGCCTTATATTCATAAGCGCCCCATTGTTTGGCTTCTTTATTAAAAATGATAACACTTTCGCTTTCATTTGGAATTACAAAAAAAGAATATTTTCCAGCTGGCAATTGTTTGCCTTCAATAGTTATCGTTTTGTCTGTTTCAAAGGTTGTAGCATCATTGGCTCCAGCTCTCCAAACTTTATCATAAGGAACTAGTCCTCCCCAAATAGCTCTTCCTTTTACAGATGGGCTTCCGTATTTGATTGTAATTGTCGCACCATTAACTTTTCCTGTAACTGTTTCTGCAGGACTAACTACTTTTTTTTGAGCAAAAGCAAACGTGCTAATTAGAAGTGAGAAAAATAAGGCTAATGTTTTGTTCGTTAATTTCATAGTTTTAAATGTTTTAAGAATTTAATTTAAAAGTAATTCAACTCCAACTATATTTAATAGATTTCTAGTTTTTTTTAAGAAATAATTAAGATATTTGTAAATCAAGTAGTTCTGAAAAACTACGTTGATTTTGTTTTTCAATTTTACTATTTTTACCATACTTATTAACCTGCCTTTACGATATGAATACAATTGCTGAACGCATTGCTGACTTCTTAAAAGAGTATCCGCCTTTTGATAATTTAACTTTTAGTGAACTATCTGAGATTGCTTCGAGTATTCGTGTAATCAACCTAGAAAAACACCAAACGTTATTTCAAATAAATGACAGTTTGCATGAATGCTTTTATGTTGTGGCGTCAGGAACAATCAATCTATCAGTAATATCTGATGCTGAGGAGACTTTATTAAATAAATGCCATCAAGGTGATATTTTTGGTTTGCGCCCTTTTTTTGCCAAAAACAATTACATGATGACATCAAAAGCACGAGAAGAGAGTATTATTTATGCTATCCCAATTGCTACATTTAGACCTTTTGTTGCAAATAACTCATTGGTTTTGAACTTTTTATTAGAAAGCTTTGCAGCTACTTCTAGATACGCTAGTGATAAGGATAATTATGGTGGTAAATTAATTTCAGATAATGTATTTTATCCTGATCAACAGTCTGAAATTCAATATTTTCAATCTTTAACTTATAATAATTCACCAATAACTACAACTGCAAATACCATTATCAAAGATATTGCACAGTTAATGACCGAAGAAATTGTAAATAATGTTTTAGTTTGTGAGAATAATTTACCAATTGGTATTGTTACCGACCGTGATATGCGTTCTAAGGTGGCTACCGGAAGGTATTTAATCACTGATACAATTGATAAAATAATGGATTCTCCTGTTATTCCGGTGGTTGAGAATGTTTCTTTGGCCGAAGCGCAATTGTTAATGTTAAAACATAATGTAACCCATCTTTGTGTTACATTAGACGGTACTACGCAATCTGTAGTAAAAGGTATTATCTCTGAACACGATTTAATCATTGCACAAGCTAGTAATCCGGGTGTAATGATTAAAGAAATAAAGCGTGCTCTTGCTTCCAAAGATTTAAAACAAATAAGAGAACGACTTACAGATTTAGTTCAAAATGCAATTTATAAAAATATTCCACTTTATCATGTAGCCAATATTGCTAGCGAAATCAATTTGGCCATTATAAAAAGAAGTGTAGAACTCTCTATTTTAGATCTGGGTTCCCCTCCTGCTCGTTTTGTTTGGTTAAGTATTGGAAGTCAGGGTAGAAAAGAACAGTTATTGTACACTGATCAAGATAGTATGTTGGTTTTTGAAGATGTCCCAGCTGATAAATATCGTGATGTAAAAGATTATTTTATCAAATTAGCCAAAAGAACTACTGCTACCTTAGAAAAAGTTGGTTATCCATTGTGTGCTCAAAATCATATAGCGAGTAATTTGCAATGGTGTAAATCAATGTCAGATTGGATTAAGCAATACAATAGTTGGATGAATACTCCTGGTGAAAATAGCAGCGATATGAGTAGTATTTTCTTTGACTATGAATTGGTTTTTGGTGATGACAAATTAGAGGAAGCTGTTGCTAATGTAGTGTTACAAAACGCCAAAAACAACACCTTGTTTTTTGACTTTTTAGGAAATGATGTGCTTAGAAATAATGCTCCATTGACATTCTTTAAAAAATTCATTACTGAAGAAGATTCTTTGAATAGAAATAAATTCGATATAAAAACTCGTGCTTTATTACCATTAATTGATGGTGCTCGATTATTTGCACTACACTTTAATTTAAAAGGAATTAACAATACCTATTTAAGATTTAAGCAGTTGGCTATTGTAGATCCTAAAAATGAAGAAATTTATTTAAATTGTGCTGATGCATTTATTACCTTGTCTAAATTTAGAACAGTCGAAGGTCTAAAAAATGATGATTCCGGGCAATACATTCCTATCTCGGATATGTCTAAGCTAGACAAAGATAAGTTGAAAGCGGCATTAGCTCCAATGAAAGAATTAGAAGAATTAATAAAAGGAAAATTCAAACTCACACAATTTTCATAATATGATAGATTGGCTTAAAAACATAAACAAAGATTATCCTGATTTTTGGAAAAATTACCTTTCAAAGTTTGATTCTAAATCGAGTGATGTTATTGTTTTTTCAACTGAAACTTCGGGAATGAATCCAAGTAAAGATGTCATCTTATCCATTGGTTCTTTTGTCATAGAGGACAATAGTATTTCTATAGGAAAAAGTTTTGAAGCGGTGTTGTTACAATATAAATATTTTCACGATAACGGACTTTCCAATGAATTTATAGTGGATAGCAAGATGAAAAAATTGGTTGAATTAGATGCCATTCAAATGTTTGTTGATTTTATTGGGAATTCAATATTGATAGGCCATCACATTGATTTTGATGTAGAAATGATTAATGCTGCGCTAGAAAAAATTGGATGTGGGAGATTAAAAAACCAAGCTTTGGATGTTGATGTGATGTACAGAAAAATCAATGATATTACTGATCGGCAGTTTTCACTTGACGAACTATGTACTCTCTATAAAATTCCAAAAAGCGATAGAAATTCCTCATCAGAAGATGCCTATCGAATCGCTTTGTTATTTTTAAAACTAAAAAATAAATTAGACTTTAATTTTTAAACAGCTAAAGTAATCCCGTTCCAAAATCGCCCATGATGCGTAATTGACACGGGATTTTTTTTATTTGTAACGGAATCAATCAAAAATGGAATGCCATTTTCCTTCAAGACGGGTTGTTCAGACGAAAGCTCTTGTATTTTTGAAAAAAAGTCACTTTCACTCACGGCAATAGTATAAACACTACTTTCTTTTATTTCGGTTTGCGTAAAATAGGTTTGATGATTGATGCTTATTGTGCCTTCAAGTTCATTGATTACATTGCATTCTAATCGAAGCGGAATAAACCCTCTAATGTGTGTACTTCTATTGAAAATTTTATATGCAGCTTCTTTTCTGGTCCATAAATTCCATACTAAAAGTTCTGGGTTTTCGCAATCAAGAATTATCCTTTGTTCTTTTATCGTGAATATTTTATCCAAAAACCCTTTGCGTCGCCAATTACTCTGAGCACGTGCAACGTCTAGATCAACAATATCGTTTCCAATCATAACGTTGTTAATCCGTTAGTTTTGAATCGATAATTTCAAGAGCCGCTCTTACGGTAACCATTCTTTCCATTGATTCGTTATCAATCACAATTTGATATTTCTCTTCAATATCCAAAATAATATCCACTAAATTAGCTGAATTGATTTGTAAATCCTTGATAAAATCAGTTTCTTCTGTTAATGAATCGAAAGCATCTTGGCTTTGAATATAAGGCTTAATAATTTGCTTAATCTCTTCAATTCTTGGGTTTTCATTAGTATTCATATATCGTTATTTTGTAGTGTTAAATTGAATTCCATTTTTTAAAAATTATGCAGGCATTTACATCTCCAAAACCAAAACTTGCTTTAGCAATATACTGCATTTTTTTATGTACTAAACGTTGTGGGATTTGTGCAGCACTAATCCAATTTAAAATATCAGGATTTAAATCCTCGCAATTGGTATTTGGAAAAATAAAATCGTGATGTAGTTGTAAAATGCTTGCTACACACTCAATGCTTCCCGCAGCTGATAAGCAGTGGCCTACCATAGATTTCAAGGAATTGATATATGGAAAATCTTTCCCTTTTAAATTTAGCGCTTGGCACCAATTTTCAATTTCAAAAGCATCTTTGGCAGTAGCAGTCAAGTGTCCGTTAATCGCATCTAGAGCAGCAGCAGTAATTCCAGCATTAAGAAGCGCATCTGTAATGCATTTTTGTACGGCAATTCCATTAGGAGCCGTCATAGAACCCTGTCCTCTTTGCCCACCTGAATTGCAATTACCACCTAAAATTTCACCATAAATAGGGGCTCCACGTTCTAAGGCTGTTTCCAAGTCTTCGATAACTAATGCTCCGGCCCCGCTGCTAGGCACAAAACCCGAAGCCGATGCCGACATAGGTCTTGAGCCATTTTCTGGGGTATCATTATATTTAAAAGTACAGACTTTCATCGCATCAAATCCTCCCCAAATATAAGGGCCTGAATCGCTGGTACTCCCAACAAGCATTCTTTTGGCCAAACCAGATTGAATGCGTTCGAAACCCATCAAAATACTTTCTGCACCAGTAGTACAAGCCGAAGAGTTAGTACTAACTTGATTACCTAATCCTAATTTTCCGCCTAAATAAGCACTTATACCGCTGTTCATAGTTTGTGCTACGGCTGTACTTCCTAAACGACGGGTTTGCAAGTCATCTATTTTATAAATACTCTCTCTAAATTTATCAATTCCGGAGGTTCCGGTACCAAAAATTGTTCCGCTATCCCAGTCCGGAATATCTTCCATTTTGATGGTCAATCCTGCATTTTTCCACGCTTCCATTCCAGCGATAACGCCATATAAAATACCAGAGGCATTAAAATTTCTAAGTTCTAGGGGTGTAAAATAATGTAGCGCAAGTTCGTCAGGAATAGTAGGTTTCCCAGAAATCTGACAAGAAAAATCAAGGCGCTTTAATTCATGGTCATGTTGTATTCCTGAAACACCATTTTTTATGGCTTCAGTAAAAGTAGGCACTCCTACTCCATTTGGAGCTACTACTCCTAAACCTGTAATCACTACTCTTTTTCTCATTTTAGCTTTAGCATTAAAAATTATAAAAGCTCAAATACTATTTCATCAAACCAGAAATATGACCTTTACAAACGGTTTCTTTCTTTTGATTTTCCATCCACACTTTACACTTTAATTTACCAAAACGAAAATACACTTTTTCTGAAAAAACTTTTACAATTTCGTTTGGATAGACAGGTTTTAAAAAATCAATTTCGCTTGATGTTAAAGCGATTACGCTGTTTTTTGTAAAGTTATCATTTAGAATAAATATTCCCAAACAAACAACACCAATTTGTGCCATTGTTTCTATCAAAATCACTCCAGGAGTTACCGGATGATCTACAAAATGACCTTTGTAAAATGCTAAGTCTTCATGATAATGATAAGTGCCGGTTACGCCATTTTCATCTATTTTGTGAATAGTATCAACAAACAAAAAAGGCTCCGCATAAGGTAATTTTGAAATGATTTCGTCTTTCTTCATCCTTTAAAATTGTAACAAAACACGTTGTGCCGAAAAACCAGGACCAAAACTCAACATCAATCCTTTCGTTCCTTTGGGTGGTTTTTTATTCATAATTTCTTCCAAAACATAAAGTACTGTTGCGCTTGACATGTTTCCGTATAAACGCAAAACAGCTTTGGTTTCTTCAATATCTTTTCCTAAACCTTCGAAAAGCGTTTCTACTGTTTGAATGATTTTTTTTCCGCCGGGATGAAAAATCAAATAATCCATATCTGAAATAGTCAACTGATATTGCGCTAAAAATGGGTGAATAATAGCAGGAAAATGATTGGCAATGGTCTCCGGAACGGCACTATCAAGCACCATTTGCAAACCCGAATTGGTCAATTCAAATCCCATCATATCAATAGCATCATAAAAATGATACATTTCCTCGCCAATGATTTCTGGACCTTCATCTAAATCATTGGACGAAAGCAATACACAAGCGGCTCCGTCTCCAAAAATAGCGGCACTCACAATATTGGCCATCGAATAATCATCGAGTTGAAATGTTGCCGTTGGACTTTCGACCGCAATAACCGCAGCTCTTTTTCCAGGATTGGCTTTCAGGAAATTTTTTGCGTAAATAATACCTGATATTCCTGCAGCACAACCCATTTCGGTTACAGGCAAACGAACCACATCTTGACGCAGTTTTAAATTATTGATTAAATAAGCGTCAAGTGATGGAATCATAATTCCAGTACAACTTACGGTTATTATAAAATCAATGTCGGTTGCTTTCCATTCGGCTTGCAACAATGCTTTTTGCAATACTTTCTCTCCTAAAGTGATGACTTCACGGACATAAATGGCATTTCGTTCTGCGAAAGAAGTCTTTGTAAACACCTCGATTGGATCCATGATAGAATACCGTTTGTCTACGGCCGCACCATCGAATATTTTTTTGACTTTTCGAATAAAACGCTCGTCTTGACCATCGAGCCAAGCATCCAAAAAAGGAATAATTTCTGCGGTAGCCTTTGAATAGTTAGGCAATTGTTTGGCTACGGTACAAATTTTTACACTCATAATTTTGAAATTATCCATTGGTATCTAAATGCCCATCTCCAATGTATGGACCACTTATTAAAATTCATTTGATTTGAAAAACGAGTCAATTCTTCTTTGGTAAAACCTCTTAAAATGGAAGTTAATCCGTCTTCACGTGACATTGTATTGAGATGAAAAACAAAACACAACAGCTGGAATAATCGATACGCTACGCCGCTTCGTTGTAAATCATTGATAACTATTCCTAATCGTGAATTTCTATACAACAACGGCAGTAAATATTCGATTTCCTCGTTTTTAAAATGATGCAACGTTAAGGTGCACAAAAATAAATCTGCTTTTACTTCTTGAAATGAAGCCTCAAATATATCCTCACACCGAAAAGAAATGTTTTCGTAATCAGCAGACAATTGCTTTGCATGATTCACTGTAAATCCATTAGCATCAATCCCAATTAATTCGAATACTAAACCCGATTTTTTTGCATATTGAGCTAAGGTACGCAACATGTCTCCATTTCCGCAGCCAATATCTACTATTGTGATGGTTTCATTTTGAGAAATATTTCCAAGTATCTGTTGTACACCTTCGAGTGATACTTTATTTCCTCCTAAAAGTTGGTTTATAGCAGCTATTTTATCCAAAGCCTCTCTAAGTTCTTCTCCTTCTAGAGAAAAATCATCCATAATTTCTGTGGCAGTCGTTCTGTGTTTTGTGGGGACTCTAAAATTCATTTACGAAATGGGTGTACCATGAGTACGTTTGATAATTTGTTTGATAATAAAAGGAAAAAGTACAGCTACATGCAGAACGAATAATGTCAGAATCGGTTGTTCTAAAATAGCGTTTAAGTTTCTTCCCATGCGTAATCGTGCTTTGAAATTGGTATTCCAAGTTGTAGTATACTTGCTTTCTAAAGCCGCTCTACTACCTTTATTTTTAAGAAAATCAATACTCAATTCAGAAGCTATTTTGGCACTATGAATCGCCATAGCCATTCCGTTACCACACAAAGGATGAATGAGACCGGCCGTATCACCGATCATCAACATATGAGTTAAAACAGGTTCTTTTTTTTCAAATGAAATCTGACTTATAGTTAATGGTTTATCAAAAACAGGAACTGAGGTTTCTAAAATGTGCTTCAGTTTTTGATTTTTGAACAGTACCTCTTTTTCAAAACCCTCTAGATTCTTATATTGCTTAAAATATTTATAATGAGTGATATAACATATATTTATACGATCTTTCTCTACTTTTGAAACACCACAATACCCGCCTTTGAAATGATACAAACCCACCACATTGTCAGGAAAATTGCCTTGATAATGATTTTTAACCGCTAACCAAGGGGATTGTTTTTGAATGAACTTTCTTTGGAAATAATGATCTAAGTTGGCTCTTTTACCAAAGGCACCTAAAACAATTTTGGCTACATATTTTTCTTGATTTTGCGTAGTAACTATGAACTGGTCCTCTTCAAAAACACATGTTTCTACGCTGCTTTTTATTATGTTGCATCCACTTTCAATCGCTTTTTGATACAACATGTGATCTAAAGTGTAGCGACTGATACCAAAACCTCCTAAAGGTAATTCTTGATGCAAACTTACTCCGTATAAAGTTGAAAATTCTAATTGTGTAATCGAAGTTGGAGTTGCTTTTTGAATAGAAATTCCCAAAGATTCTAGATAAGGCTTGACTTCATTAGAAATATATTCGCCACAAACTTTGTGTTTGGGGTATTCGTTTTTTTCGATAACGACAACAGCAAATCCTTTTTGGGATAAGTGAATTCCAGCAGTTAATCCTGCTAAACCTCCCCCAATTATTACAACTTCTGTGTTTACCATATGGGTAAATTTAATCAAATGTTTTGTAATGAAATAGCCTATGAACTTATATAAATAAAAAAACTGCTTTATCTTTTGAGTAAAGCAGTTAATGTATTTGTTTTATGTACTAATTACAATCTATTACTTTTTATTTCATCCACAATTTCTGGATTAAGTAAAGTTGTAGTATCTCCAAAATTAGAGAAATCGCCTTCTGCAATCTTACGTAAAATACGTCGCATGATTTTTCCTGAGCGTGTTTTTGGTAAGCCGGTTACAAACTGAATTTTATCCAATTTTGCTATTGGACCAATATGATCGGTAATAATTTGGTTAATTTCTTTGATCAAGTTTTCTCTGTCTCTTGACTCACCAGATTCCTTCAAAATAACATAACCGTACAAGGCATTTCCTTTGATATCGTGTGGAAAGCCAACAATTGCAGACTCAGCTACAGCTGGATGCTCGTTGATAGCGTCTTCAATTGGTGCAGTACCTAAATTATGACCCGAAACAATCACCACATCATCTACACGACCTGTGATTCTATAATACCCAACTTCATCACGTAAAGCACCGTCACCTGTAAAGTATTTACCTGGGAAAGACGAAAAATAAGTGTCAATATAACGTTGGTGATCTCCCCAAATCGTTCTGGCAATACCAGGCCATGGGAATTTGATACACAAACTTCCAACGACTTGATTGCCTTCGATTTCATTGCGTTTGTCATCCATTAGTACGGGTTGAATTCCCGGTAAAGGCAAAGTTGCATAAGTGGGTTTGGTTGGTGTCACAAATGAAATTGGTGCAATCATGATTCCACCGGTTTCAGTTTGCCACCATGTATCTACAATCGGACATCTTTTATCGCCAACATGGTCATTAAACCAATGCCAAGCTTCTTCGTTAATTGGTTCTCCAACCGATCCAATTACTTTTAGTGATTTAAGAGGAAAACGTTGTACATATTCTAAGCTTTCTTTAGCTAAAGAACGAATAGCCGTTGGTGCTGTATAGAATTGCGTAACTTTATGTTTTTCGATAGTTTCCCAAAAACGGCTAAAATCTGGATAAGAAGGAATTCCTTCAAAAATAACCGTTGTTCCACCGTTTAATAATGGACCATAGAGGGTATAAGAATGTCCTGTAATCCAACCAATATCTGCGGTACACCAGAAAATATCATTTTCTTCATGGTTGAAAACATTTTTAAATGTATAAGAAGTATACACCATGTAACCCGCTGTAGTATGCACCATTCCTTTTGGTTTTCCGGTAGAACCCGAAGTGTAAAGGATAAACAATGGGTCTTCAGCATCCATTATTTCGGCAACATTATTATCTGTTGCTTGATCCAAAAGAGGTTGTAACCATTGGTCTCTCCCTGGTTTCATGCTAATCGATGTTTCCGTTCTTTTAGCAACCAAAACAGATTGTACTGATGGACAAGTTTCTAGAGCTTCGTCAATAATTCCTTTCAAATCAATGGTTTTATTCCCTCTGTATCCTCCATCAGAAGTAATAACCATTTTGCATTCACTATCATTAATTCTTGACGCTACAGCCGAAGAAGAAAATCCTGCAAAAATTACAGAGTGAATAGCTCCAATTCTAGCACAAGCTAAAATCGAAACGGCCAATTCTGGAATCATTGGTAAATAAATACAAACGCGATCTCCTTTTGTGATTCCCTGTTCTCTCAAAACATTAGCCATTTTGCAAACCTTCTGATGCAATTCATTATAGGTAATGTGTTGTGCGGCTTCTTCTGGATTATTTGGTTCAAAAATGATGGCATTTTTTTCACCTCGTTTGGCTAAGTGACGATCAATACAATTTTTGGTAATATTCACTTTAGCTTCTGTAAACCATTTTACTTCAGCGGTAGCCATATTAAAATCAACTACTTTGTCCCAATATTGATACCAAGTGAAATTTTCTTCAGCAATTTTACCCCAAAATTTCCTAGGTTCTCTAACCGATTTATTATAATGTTTAAAATATTGTTCTAAATTTTCGATTTTAAAATAACTCATCTTTTTAATTTTTTACGAAGGTATTAATTCTAAGTTTTGTATGGTGATATAATGAAAATCAAATATACTAATTCCTAAATTGATGGATACATCTTACGAAACAATATTTTAAGTATTTTTCTATTGTTTTTAAACAAAAAAAAGACACACTTTTTAAAGCATGCCTTTTTGGAATAACAATTTAACTACAATTTATAACAATTTATTATTTTTCGGATTACATTCACTTAACTCCCCAACGAAGTTAAGTGAATCTGAGAATATCAAATCGTTTAGCCCAATTTTTAAAATTTAATAACTAATTCAAACTAAAACCATGAGAGTATCGATAAGATAGTTTTTCAGCACACGCTCCCTGTGTGGTAATTCCATTAATTTAATTAACCTATTTTTTTCATAGCGGTCATCGATTCACGCAACCAAGCACCTACTTCTTCAATTGGATGTTGACGAATTGTATTATTAACCGCAATCAATACTGCATTATCTACTCCATTTGATGTTGAAAAAGGTTTTCCAATTACATTAGTATCTATAGCTTGCATAAAATCTACCAACAACGGTTTACAAGCATGATCAAACAAATAACAACCATATTCAGCCGTGTCAGAAATGATTCGGTTCATTTCATATAATTTCTTTCTAGCTACAGTATTAGCAATCAAAGGCAATTCGTGTAATGACTCATAATAAGCTGATTCTTCGATAATTCCAGATTCTGTCATGGTTTCAAAAGCTAATTCTACACCTGCTTTAACCATTGCAATCATCAAAACACCATTATCAAAATACTCTTGTTCTGAGATAGGTGCTTCAGTTGGAGCAGTTTTTTCAAAATTAGTTTCAGCTGTAGCAGCTCTCCAAGATAGTAAGTTGATATCGTCATTGGCCCAATCAATCATCATATTTCTTGAAAATTCCCCAGAAATAATATCATCCATATGTTTTTGAAACAAAGGACGCATGATGTCTTTTAGTTCATCGGCCAATTCGTAGGCTTCAATTTTAGAAGGATTATTCAAACGATCCATCATGTTGGTAATTCCACCATGTTTTAAAGCTTCAGTGATTGTTTCCCAACCATATTGAATTAATTTTGAAGCATATCCAGGTTCGATTCCTTTTTCTACCATTTTGTCAAAACACAAAATAGAACCTGTTTGTAGCATACCGCACAAAATGGTTTGTTCTCCCATTAAATCCGATTTTACTTCGGCAACAAAAGAAGATTTCAACACACCAGCTCTATGACCACCTGTAGCCACTGCATAGGCTTTGGCTTGTTCTAATCCTTCTCCATTTGGATCATTTTCTGGATGAACCGCAATTAATGTTGGTACTCCAAATCCTCTTTTATATTCTTCACGAACCTCAGAACCAGGACATTTTGGTGCACACATAATTACAGTGATATCTTTACGAATTTGCATACCTTCTTCCACGATATTGAAACCATGAGAATAAGCCAAAGTTGCTCCTTCTTTCATTAAAGGCATGATCGCACTTACAACAGCAGTGTGTTGCTTATCTGGCGTTAAATTACAAACTAGATCTGCACTTGGAATTAATTCTTCATAGGTTCCTACTTTAAAACCATTATCAGCAGCATTCATAAAAGAAGCTCTTTTTTGAGCAATTGCTTCTGCACGTAAAGCATAAGAAATATCTAAACCAGAATCTCTCATGTTTAATCCTTGGTTTAATCCTTGAGCTCCACAACCTACAATGACTACTTTTTTTCCTGCTAAAGCTTTAATTCCGTTGGCAAATTCAGATTGATCCATGAATTCGCAAACGCCTAATTGTTCTAATTGTAATCTAAGTGGTAATGAATTGAAATAATTTGCCATTTTTTTTAATATTTAATGAATGTAAAATTTTATAATTAATAGTTTTATTTGGTTTTGTTTTGAAATTCTAGTTTTGGTTGCATTGGATAGCTGTTGTTTTATAAATTCTCCAAAATTGCCGAAATTTCCATTTTGGTTTTAGACACTGAAATACGCCCTGAACGGACAAATTGCATGATTCCAAATGGTTTTAATGTAGCATACAACTCTTCAATTTCTGAACGCTTTCCTGATTTTGAAATCACAAAAAAGTCTCTTGAAACGGTTACAATTTGTGAATTGCTTTCTTTGATTATGTTTTGAATTTGTCTTTCATCAAAAAGCAAACTGGATTCGATTTTAAAAATGGCACTTTCCAAGAAGATGGTTTCTTCGTCTATGTGGTAAAAAGCCTTAATTACTTCGATCTGTTTTTCGATTTGACCTACTATATTTTGTACCCATTTTTCGGTTGTATTGACTACGATTACAAATCGAGAAACATTTTCTATCTCAGATTCGGATACATTTAAACTCAAAATATTTATATGACGTTTCAGGAAAATTCCTGAAATTCTGTTCAATAAGCCTACGTTGTTTTCTGAATATACAGAAATCGTGAATGTTTTATTTTCCATAACTTTTAACTTAATCTGATATCAGAAACTGAGGCTCCTGTTGGAATCATTGGAAACACATTGTTTTCTTTTTCTACCATTACTTCTAAGAAATAGGCTTCTTTTGAAGCTAACATTTCTGCAACAGCAGCATCTAAATCTTCTCTTTTTGTCACCTTTTTGGCTTTGATATAATAGCCTTCGGCGATTGCAATGAAGTTGGGATTTATCATCTCGGTAGACGCATAGCGTTTGTCAAAAAACAACTGCTGCCATTGTCTTACCATCCCTAAAAATTCATTATTAAGCACTACAATTTTTACAGGAACTCTGGTTTGAAAAATCGTTCCTAATTCCTGAATTGTCATTTGAAATCCACCATCACCTATGATTGCTACTACTTCTCTATCAGGCTGTCCCATTTTGGCACCTATAGCAGCGGGCAAAGCAAATCCCATAGTTCCCAATCCTCCAGAAGTAATATTACTTTTTGATTGATTGAATTTAGAATAGCGACACGTAAACATTTGGTGTTGCCCGACATCTGAAACCATTATAGCATCGCCATTAGAATGTTTATTGATCATTTCGATAGTTTCACCCATCGAGATCCCTTCGCCCTTTGGATTTAATTCGTCGTTGATAACACTTTCTAGTTCAATTTTATATTTTTCTTTGAATTCGTTATGCCAAGCTTCGTGAGATTTAGCTTTTACCAAAGGTAAAAGAGCTGCCAATGATTCTTTTACATCACCCAAAACAGCTACTTCAGTTTTAACATTTTTGTCAACCTCAGCAGGATCAATTTCAAAGTGAATAACTTTAGCTTGTTTGGCATACGTTGCTAAATTACCCGTTACACGATCATCGAAACGCATCCCAATGGCAATCAAAACATCGCATTCATTGGTCAAAATATTTGGACCATAATTACCGTGCATTCCAAGCATCCCAACATTTAAAGGATGATCGGTAGGTAATGCCGAAAGACCTAAAATTGTCCAAGCTGCTGGTATTCCTGTTTTTTCAATTACTGCTTTTAATAATTCCTCGGCTTGCCCCAAGATTACACCCTGACCAAAAACGATGTAAGGTTTTTTAGCACTATTAATCAATGCAGCCGCTTCTGCTACTTTTTGATGATCTAAAACCGGCTTAGGAAAGTAACTGCGAACACCTTTGCATTTAGCATAACTAAAATCAAGTTCATCAAACTGAGCGTTTTTGGTTATATCTACCAAAACTGGTCCTGGACGTCCTGAACGAGCAATGTAGAAAGCTTTCGCTATAATCTCTGGAATTTCATGCGCTTCTGTCACTTGGTAATTCCATTTTGTTACCGGAGTCGATATGCCTATAATATCTGTTTCTTGGAAAGCATCAGAACCCAATAAATGTTTTCCAACCTGACCTGTAATACAAACCATTGGTGTAGAATCGATTTGTGCATCGGCAATTCCAGTGACTAAATTAGTGGCTCCTGGCCCTGAAGTAGCGATGGCTACTCCAACTTTTCCTGTAGCTCTAGCATATCCTTGTGCAGCATGCGTTGCTCCTTGTTCGTGTCGCACTAGAACATGATGCAATTGATCTTGAAATTTATATAATTCATCGTATACAGGCATTATGGCTCCACCTGGATATCCATAAACGATGTCTACACCTTCTTCTAAAAGACATCTGATGATTGCTTCAGCGCCTGAAATTTTATTTGTTACCATTGGTATTGTTATTTTGAAATGAAATTGCTTTCATTTTTACATCAACTAGTTATTTATCGGTTACACATCCTGTAGAAGCACTAGAGACCGATCTGGCGTATTTAAGTAACACCCCTTTTGTCGCTTTTAATGGTGGTTGTACCCAATTTGTTTTTCGTTTTGCAAATTCTTCATCAGAAATTTTAAGATTAATAGTATTATTGACGGCATCAATACTAATAACGTCCCCTTGTTCGATTAAAGCGATTCCGCCACCATCATAAGCTTCTGGAGTGATATGGCCTACCACAAAACCATGTGAACCACCTGAGAATCTACCATCTGTAATTAATGCTACCGAATTTCCTAAGCCTGCGCCCATTATAGCAGAGGTTGGTTTCAACATTTCGGGCATACCTGGACCACCTTTTGGACCACAATATCTAATGACAACTACATTTCCTGGTTTTACTTTTCCAGCTTCTATTCCAGGAATAACTTCGAATTCACTTTCAAACACTACGGCAGTACCTTCAAAATATTCACCTTCTTTGCCGCTTATTTTGGCTACACAACCTTCTTCAGCAAGATTTCCGTATAAGATTTGAATATTTCCTGTAGATTTTAAGGCTTTATGGATTTCATGAACCACTTCTTGTCCGTCATTAAAATCTGGAAGTTCAGCTAAATTTTCTGCAACCGTTTTACCAGTTACTGTCAAGCAATCCCCATGAATAAATCCTTCCTTTACTAAATATTTCATTACAGCAGGAATACCACCAACAGCATGTAAATCCTCCATCATGTATTTTCCACTTGGCTTCAAATCTGCCAAAACAGGTGTTCTATCACTAATATCTTGAAAATCTTTTAAAGTAATTTCGATATCAACGGAATGTGCCATAGCAATTAAATGCATTACCGCATTGGTAGAACCTCCTAAAACCGCTACTATAGTAATTGCGTTTTCAAAGGCTTTTCGAGTCATGATGTCTCGTGGTTTGATATCATTTTCCAATAGCACGCGAATCGCTTTTCCAGCATTTGCACATTCATTTTTCTTCTCATCACTCAAAGCTGGATTAGAAGAGCTATAAGGTAAGCTCATTCCTAATGCCTCTATAGCAGATGCCATAGTATTGGCCGTATACATTCCACCGCAAGCACCAGGTCCTGGGCAAGAATTTTTGATTACACCTTTGAAATCCTCTGGTGTAATTGTGTTGTTGAATTTTTTTCCTAATGCTTCGAATGAAGAAACTATGTTTAACGATTCTCCTTTCCATTTTCCAGAATGAATAGTTCCACCGTACACCATTATTGAAGGTCTGTTTACTCTTCCCATAGCAATTAATGCGCCGGGCATATTTTTATCACAACCTGGTATAGCTATCATAGAGTCATACCATTGTGCTCCCATAACGGTCTCGATAGAATCAGCAATTACATCTCTAGAAACCAATGAAAAACGCATCCCATCTGTACCATTAGAAATCCCATCACTAACTCCAATCGTATTAAAAATCAAGCCTACTAAATCGGCATCCCAAACGCCTTTTTTGACTTGTTTTGCTAAATCATTTAAGTGCATGTTACAAGTATTTCCCTCATATCCCATGCTTACAATTCCTACTTGTGCCTTTTTTAAATCTTCTTCAGTTAATCCAATTCCGTACAACATGGCTTGTGCTGCTGGTTGTGTTTCGTCTTGTGTAATTGTTTTACTGTATTTATTTAATTCCATTTTATGTTTATCTATTTTTTTGAATATTGTGTAAAAAAAAACCTTCCAGATTCTTGGAAGGTTTTTCTAAATATGTTTATAACACACTATCATACCATTCCTCTTGCCTGCGTAATACTTACGATGACATTAATAATAGAGGTAATAGTATTGTTATGTTTTTGCATTGTTTTTTTATTAAAGTCCAAATCTACTAAAAGTTTGGACAAAAAAACAATGAATCCTCTATTTTTAATGTATTGTCAATAAACTATACTATAGTTGATCGACCAATTTGTACAAAATCTTTTTTGAAGTACAAATCTTCTGCATCCATAATGTGATTCGCGATAAAATCCCCGACTTCATTTGTTCCAAATCGAGAATCTACCTTTAAATCTACCGTGACGACTTGATTGCTTATGGCAGCTTCTACCGCTGCGATAACTTTTTTTGCTTCTTCAAACAATCCAAAATGTTCCAATAACATCGCCACCGACAAAATCGAAGCGATTGGATTAGCAATATTTTTATCTTTAGCCTCGGTATAACAGCCATGAATAGGTTCAAATAAAGAATGATAATCTCCAATAGAAGCTGATGCCATTAATCCTATTGAACCCGAGATAACGCTTGCTTCATCTGAAAGAATATCACCAAACAAATTATCAGTCAATAAAACATCAAACTGTCTTGGATTTAGAATGATTTGCATGGCTGCATTGTCTACATACAAGAAATTCAATTCCACTTCTGGATAATCATTAGCAATTTCTGTTACTACTCTTCTCCAAAGACGTGAAGTTTCTAATACATTGGCTTTGTCAACTAATGTTACTTTCTTGCGTCTTGCTTGAGCAGCTTTGAAAGCCAAATGTGTAATTTTTGCAATTTCAGATTCATTGTATTCACACAAATCCGAAGCATACGTTTCGGTTTCGTTAGTTGTTTTTTTTCCAAAATACAAGCCTCCATTCAATTCTCTGTACACCACAAAATCAGTTCCATTCAAAACTTCTTTTTTTATAGGCGAAGAATTCATCAAATGTGGATAAGCTTTTATTGGTCGAATATTAGCATATAAGCCTAATTCTTTTCTTAATTTCAACAATCCTTGTTCTGGACGAACTTTTGCAGTAGGGTTATTATCATAAATAGGATCTCCGATGGCTCCAAACAATATGCAATCTGTGTTTCTACACAAATTCAAAGTTTGATCTGGAAGTGGTTTTCCTGTTTTTTCGATGGCTATTGCACCAATATAAGCGTCTTCAAAAACAAATTCGTGATTGTATACCACACCAATAGCGTTCAAAGCTTTTTTAGCTTGCATTGTTACCTCTGGACCTATTCCATCTCCTGAAAGTACTGCTATTTTTAAATTCATAATCTTTTGGTCTTAATAGTCTTGGTTTAGTTTTTGGCTAGCTCACTTTCTATTTTGCAAGCAGCTATAATTTGATGAATATCGGTATCAACTACTTCTTTTTTAATGTCTGCGAACTTTAAAAATTCTTGATACACAATATCCAATTGTACTTTGGTTAATTCATACCCTACTTTTTTTGCTCGGTATGCCAAAGCAGCACGGCCACTTCTTGCTGTCAAAATAATGGATGATTCATTGACGCCAACGTCTAGTGGATCCATAATTTCATAAGTCGCTCTGTTTTTAATCACTCCGTCTTGGTGAATTCCTGAGCTGTGAGCAAAAGCATTGGCACCCACTATTGCTTTGTTGGGTTGCACAATCATTCCCATACTTTCAGAAACTAAACGACTCATTTCATTCAATTGTCGGGTATTAATGTTGGTATCCAAATTCAAATAAGGATGTTGCTTAAAAATCATGACCACTTCCTCAAGTGCCGTATTCCCTGCGCGTTCTCCAATTCCGTTGATGGTGCATTCAATTTGTCTAGCTCCATTTATAGCTCCTGCGATAGAATTGGCTGTAGCCATTCCTAAATCGTTATGACAATGACAAGAGAGAATTACATTTTCAATACCTTTTACGTTTTCTTTTAAGTATTTTATTTTGGCACCGTATTCTTCTGGCAAACAATAACCTGTTGTATCAGGGATATTCAAAACTGTTGCACCAGATTTGATGACTTCTTCACAGACTCGTGCCAAAAATTCATTGTCGGTACGACCAGCATCTTCAGCATAAAATTCTACATCTTCGACATATGATTTTGCATGCGCAACAGCCGCCTTAGCTCTTTCTATTACATCTTCTCTAGTAGTATTCAATTTATGCATTACATGCGAATCTGAGGTGCCAATTCCGGTATGGATTCTAGGTTTTTTGGCATATTTTAAAGCATCCGCAGCAACATCTATATCGTTTTTTACGGCTCTGGTTAAACCACAAACCGTGGCATTTTTTACAATTTTGCTAATTTCAGAAACAGATAAAAAATCACCAGGACTAGAAACCGGAAAACCAGCTTCTATGATATCAACTCCCATTTCATCTAATCGATTTGCAATTACTAGCTTTTGCTTTGTATCTAACTTGCAACCAGGAACTTGCTCTCCATCTCTTAGTGTGGTGTCAAAAATTTGAACTTTCTCTCTATTCATTTTAATTTATTTAATGTAATTTCACATCTCTTAACAAAAATAGATTTCGTTACACAAGCACAAAAACCAATATATTCAAATATACTCTTTATAAAAGCAGTTAATTGTTTTTAATTAATTGATTTTCAATAGTTTAAGATACATTATTTTACAATGGCTAACCATCAAAAAGATTTTTTATTTGTATTGATCAAGTCTCTTTCTAAGTCTGAAAAACGTCAATTTAAGATTTTTGCCAGTCGATTGGAGACTAGTTCAAATACTAAATTCATCGAGCTTTTCAATATTTTGGACAAATCAGAAGTCTATGATGAAAAAATGATTTTAAAGAATGGATTAATCAAAAAAGTACAATTATCTAATTTGAAATCTTACTTATACAAACAAATCCTTGTTAGCATTCGCTTAAATATTCCAAGTCAAAATATACGCTATCAATTGCGTGAACAAATTGATTTTGCGGTGATTTTATACAATAAAGGATTGTACAAACAAAGCTTAAAAATTCTTGATAAAACCAAAGCCTTAGCCATTGAGAATGATGAAAAATACATGGCTTTTGAAATTGTAGAATTTGAAAAACTAATCGAGTCACAGTACATCACTAGAAGTATTCAAGGACGTGCTGATGAACTAGTGGTGCAGGCTAAAGAATTGAATTATCGTAATACCATTTCGAGTAAGCTATCCAATCTTTCGTTGCAGCTATATGGTATTATGCTGAAAACGGGCTATGTAAAAAGTGATGCCGAATACAAATACATTGATGATTATTTCAAAAAACATATCTCCAAATTAGACGAAAGTAAATTTGGTTTTAGAGAAAAATATTGGTTCTACAATGCTAATTTGTGGCGTAGTTTCTTGGTTCAGGACTTTTTGGCCAGTTACAAATATGCCTTTAAATGGGTGACCTTGTTTTATGACAATCCCAATATGATTTATTTAAATCCTGTTTTTTTCTTAAAAGGGAATAATTATCTTTTGGAGTCATTATACATGCTAAAGTATAAATCAAAGTTTAAGAAGTACTTGGTTTTACTGGAAGAAACCATAAAAGATGCTCGTTTTCCTATAAATGATAACATTGCTAGCTTATCATTTTTGTATTTGTATAATAACAAACTCAATTATCATATTCTTGAAGGCTCATTTGTAGAAAGCGAATATTTGATTCCTGAGATTTTGAACAAACTAAAAATTCATAGCGACCATCTCGATGAGCATCATGAAATGTTGTTTTATTACAAGATAGCTTCAATTTACTTTGGCAACGAAAAATATGCAGAATGCATTACTTATCTTGAAAAAATAATTAACAACAAAAACTTATCGATGCGTGAAGATTTGATGTGTTTTTCTAGGCTATTATGCTTAATTGCTCATTATGAACTAGGCAAAGATTTTTACATTGAAAACCAAATCAAAAACACCTATAAATTTTTGATAAAAATGAATGATATGCACGAAGTGCAAAAAGAAATTATTCGTTTTATGAAAAACTTAAACTCGATTTATCCAAGTGATATCAAAAAGGAGTTTATAAAAATGAAGGAGCGTTTCGTAGAACTCGACAAAAACACCTATGAAAAAAGAGCTTTTTTATACTTGGATATCATTTCTTGGCTTGAAAGCAAAATTGAAAACAGAAAAATTAGTGATATCATAAAAGAAAAAGCCAAAATAAATAATCGATAAACATGATAAAGGAGGTAAAATTAACCTCCTTTTTGTTTATAGTTCTTTTCTACCTCTCAGAATATCTTCAAACGTGCAGCATTTTACAATTTCTTGCTCCCCTTCTATCATCATCGGTAAATAAATCCATTCCACCTCCGAAAGGTCTTCTTTTAAATAAAAAGTCATTTCTTCTAAATTGAAAAACCACTCCGTGTCATATTGCACTTTATGAATTGTAGCATCTTGAATTAGAAGTTTTTCTTTGAGAGGTTTCATAAGCTATTATTTTTGGGAGACAAAAATAAATTAATAAGCTATTAAATCCAGTAATTCTTTTTCAAATCTACCTTTGGGTAAATATTGGTCTTCCAACGCCTTTGTAAAAGGGATTGGCGAATCCAAACTGGCTACTCGTTTTACTGGGGCATCTAAATATTCAAAGCAATTTTCCATAATCAATGCGGATAAATCGCTCGCAATTCCTCCAAAAAGACTGTCTTCTTGAACAATAATTGCCTTTCCTGTTTTCTTTACAGAAGCAAAAATAGTTTCGGTATCCAACGGCTGTAAGGTTCGTAAATCAATCAAATCAGCACTAAGCTGTGGATTTTTATCTAAGGTTTCTAATGCCCAATGAACGGTGGCTCCAAAAGCAATGATGGTGATTTGATTACCTTCTTTCAAAACGGCAGCTTTACCTAAAGGGATAGTATAATACTCTTTTGGAACTTCTTGATAAATAGAACGATATAATAATTTATGTTCGAAAAACAAAATCGGATTAGGATCATTAATTGATTCGTTTAATAATCCTTTGGCATCATAAGGAAAAGCAGGATACACTACTTTCAAACCTGGTGTTTTGGTAAACCAAGCTTCATTGGTTTGGGAATGAAAAGGTCCCGCTTGAGTTCCTCCACCACAAGGCATTCGGACCATAACATCGGCTTTTTCTAACCAACGATAATGCGATTTAGCCAAAAGATTCACTATTGGATTAAAACCTGTAGAAACAAAATCTGCAAATTGCATTTCCATAATGGCTTTGTATCCATTAATGGACAATCCCATAGCGGCAGAAACCACAGCACTTTCGCAAATGGGGGTATTTCTAACGCGTTCCTTTCCAAATTCAGCCACAAAACCATCGGTTATCTTAAAGGCTCCGCCATATTCAGCAATGTCTTGCCCCATAATTACTGAGTTGTCATAGCGCTGCATGGATTGTCTTAATCCTTGACTAATGGCATCTATAAAACGAATATTTTCGGTAGCTCCTGATGGTTCAACAATTTCTGCAACGTAGGGTTGATAAACATCATTTAATTCTTCGGTAAAACTAGCTTCAATTTCAGGTTCGGCATTAGCTAAAGCCCAATCAGTATCGATTTCCTGTTTTAATTTTGCTTTGATTTCAGCATCTTCTTCTTCTGTAAGAATGCCATTTTGAAATAAAAAGTCTTTATAATTTGCAACAGGATCTTTCACTGCCCATACATCCATCAATTCTTGAGGAACATATTTAGTACCGCTTGCTTCTTCGTGACCTCGCATTCTAAAGGTTTTAAACTCTAGCAAAATAGGACGAGGACGCTCAATCATTGAAGCTTTTAATTCTGAAATCAAATTGAATACCTCCAAAATATTATTACCATCCACAATATGACTTTCCATTCCGTAACCTTTTCCTTTATCGGCTAGATTTTCACAACGGTATTGTTCATTCGTTGGCGTAGAAAGGCCATAACCGTTATTTTCAATAACGAAAAGAACGGGTAAATCCCAAACAGCAGCAATATTTAAAGCTTCATGAAAATCCCCTTCACTTGTAGCCCCTTCACCGGTAAAAACAGCAGTAATTTTATTATTCTTTTTTAAAGTATTAGCCAAAGCAATTCCATCGGCCACTCCTAATTGAGGGCCCAAATGCGAAATCATTCCAATAATTTTATATTCTTGGGTACCGAAGTGAAAACTACGATCCCTTCCCTTTGTAAAACCATTCGCCTTGCCCTGCCATTGTGAAAACAATCGGTGCAATGGAATATCACGTCCCGTAAAAACGCCCAAGTTTCTATGCATTGGCAAAATATACTCATCTTGGTCTAAAGCAGCGGTAATACCTACTGCAATAGCTTCTTGTCCAATGCCCGAAAACCACTTAGATACTTTACCTTGTCTAATAAGAATGAGCATTTTCTCCTCGATAAGCCTGGGAAGTACTATTTTTTTATAGATAATTATTAATTGTTCATTACTAAGTTCTTTTCTATCAAAAGTCATGGGTTTCGAATTTTATGAGTGCTTCAAAGATATAAAAATATAACAGTTTGATTTGTTTTTGTTATATTTTTTGATTTTGAATTGATTTTAAAAAAAAGTATAATTAAAAATATTCTTTACATTTGTAACAAGAAGTTTAAAAAGCTTCTAAATTATCAAAATTCAAATAATATGCAAAACATTCCTAGTGTTGACTTGCGTGATTTCCTTTCGGATGACCCGAAACGTAAACAAAAATTTGTAAATGAAATCGGAACCGCTTACGAAGAAATAGGC